>NZ_JACARS010000018.1:0-34220 GCF_013386485.1 Pseudomonas sp. P7758
GGCCACCGGGCGCCCGGTGGTGCTGGCGTTGATGGATGCCAACACCGGCAAACCCATCACCCGTGCGGGCCACCGCGTACATGTCAGCGTCGATGCCGAACCGCTGACCCTGTGGCGCGCACGAACCGGCCGGGCCTACGCCGAAAAAGACCAGTTGGTCAGCCCCTTCCCCCACTAATATTCAACGAGGTCATTTCGTCATGGACGCTCCAGTCAGCGCTGTGCCCGAACCCACCCAACCATCCCGGCGCAAACAGGTTTTACGCCTGGGGCTGCTGACCCTGGCCGTGGCGGGCGGCGTGTGGTACGCCAGCCACTGGTGGCTGGTCAGCCGGTTTATCGAAGACACCGACGACGCCTATGTCGGGGCGGATGTGACGGTGATCAGCGCCAAAGTGCCGGGCTATATCAGCGAAGTGACGGTGCAGGACAACCAGTTCGTTCGGGCCGGCGACGTGCTGGCGCGCATCGATGTGCGCGACTACCGCACGGCCCTGGCCAAGGCCGACGGCGCCGTGGCCGCGCAACAGGCCTCGCTCGCCAACCTCGACGCCACCGAACAACTGCAACTGGCGGTGATCAACCAGGCCAAGGCACAGATCGACGCCACCGATGCCGAAGCACAACGGGCCGGCGACGATCAAACGCGTTACCAGAACCTGGTGCGCAGCCAGGCCGTATCGGTCGAAAGCGCACAGCGGGTCAGCGCCGTATGGAAGACCGCCCGCGCCGACCACTCCCGGGCACAGGCCGGGTTGATGGCGGCGCGCCGGCAAATCGACGTGATTGAAACCCAGCGCGACCAGGCCCGCGCAGCGCTGCAACAGGCCCAGGCCGAACGTGACCAGGCACAATTGAACATCAGCTACACCGAACTGCGGGCCCCAGTGGACGGCTACGTGGGCAATCGCCGCGCCCGGGTCGGTGCCTACGCCGCGGCCGGCAGCCAACTGATCTCGGTGGTGCCCGCGAAAGGATTGTGGGTGGATGCCAACTTCAAGGAAGACCAATTGGGGCGCCTGCAGGTCGGGCAAAGCGTGAGCATCCGCGCCGACATCCTCCCCGGCCGTGAATTCCACGGGCACATCGAGAGCCTGGCCCCTGCCACCGGGGCGCAATTCAGTGTGCTGCCGCCGGAAAACGCCACCGGCAACTTCACCAAGATCGTGCAGCGAGTGCCGGTGCGCGTGCGCCTCGACAGCAATGACGCCGACTTCGGCGCCCTGCGTCCGGGCCTGTCGGTGATGGCGAAGGTCAACACCGATGAGGCGTTCGAGGACCAGGCCAGCGCCCTCAAGGCCCAGCTATGAACAGCCCGTTGCCCGCCCTCAGCACCGCACAAAAGGTCGCGGCCTTCGCCACCATGTGCGTGGGCATGTTCATCGCCTTGATCGACATCCAGATCGTCTCCGCCTCCCTCAAGGACATCGGCGGCGGGTTGTCTGCCGGCGCGGACGATACGGCGTGGGTGCAGACCGCCTACCTGATCGCGGAAATCATCGTGATCCCCATGTCAGGCTGGCTCTCCCGGGTGATGAGCACGCGCTGGCTGTTCGCGGCGTCGGCGGCCGGGTTCACCTTGACCAGCCTGCTGTGCGCGATGGCCTGGAACATCCAGAGCATGATCGCGTTTCGCGCCTTGCAGGGGTTCCTGGGGGGCTCGATGATTCCGTTGGTGTTCACCACCGCGTTCATGTACTTCAACGGCAAGCAGCGGGTGATCGCCGCCTCCACCATCGGCGCCATCGCGTCCCTGGCCCCCACATTGGGCCCGGCCGTGGGCGGTTGGATCACCGACATCTCCTCCTGGCATTGGCTGTTCTACATCAACCTGCTGCCCGGCCTCTTCGTGACCTTTGCGGTGCCGATGCTGGTCAAGGTCGACCGCCCCAACCCGTCATTGCTCAAGGGCGCCGACTATATCGGCATGGCGTTGATGGCGGTGTTTCTCGGCTGCCTGGAATACACCCTCGAAGAAGGCCCGCGCTGGAACTGGTTCAGCGACAGCACCATCTCGACCACGGCCTGGATAGCCGCCATCAGCGGCGGGCTGTTTATCTGGCGTTGCCTGGAGATCAAGGAGCCGATCGTCGACCTGCGCGCGCTTCGGGACAGGAACTTCGCCCTGGGCTGCCTGTTTTCATTTATCACCGGCATCGGCATTTTCGCCACCATCTACCTCACGCCGCTGTTTCTCGGGCGGGTGCGCGGGTACGGCTCGCTGGATATCGGCCTGGCGGTGTTTTCCACGGGGGTGTTCCAGTTGCTGGCGATCCCGGTGTACGCCTTGCTGGCCAATCGTTTCGACCTGCGCTGGATTTTGATGTTCGGGTTGTCGTTATTCGCCCTGTCGATGTGGGACTTCTCCCCCATCACCCACGACTGGGGCGCCAAGGAGCTGCTGCTGCCCCAAGCCATACGCGGGTTTGCTCAACAAATGGCAGTGCCGCCGGTGGTCACCCTGACCCTCGGCGCACTGGCCCCCGACCGCCTGAAGCTCGCCTCGGGCCTGTTCAACCTGATGCGCAACCTCGGCGGCGCCATCGGCATCGCCGCCTGCGCCACGGTGCTCAATGACCGCACCAACCTGCACTTCCTGCGCCTGGCTGAACACCTGAACATCCGGAACGAATCGATGAATGTGTGGCTTGACCAGCTTTCCGGGAATGCCCAGTTGCTGGGACAAAACAGCCTGGATTCGAGCCAGTTCGCGCTGAGTCAGCTATGGGCGCTGACCTGGCGCGAGGCGCAAACGCTGACCTATGCGGACGCATTCCTGATGATCATGGTGTGCTTCATCGTCGCCGTGCTGCTGGTGCCGTTGATGCGCAAGGTGCAGCCGCCGAAGCAGCCGACTGCGGATGCGCATTGAATCGTCCGATCATGTTGAAGGCCGCACCGGCGCCAGCCGGCTGAGCTTGGTCATCTGTTTGAATATCAGGCCAGGCGCAACCCGGCTGGCTACCTTCAGCACCTTGCTCAACCCCGGGCATATGTCCAGTTGGCCGGCTTCGATTTGCCGGATGCAGTGCTGCACCATCAGCACCGGGTCCATGCCTTTTTCGTTCTTCATTTCTTCCGCGAACTCGGCCCTGAGCAGCGGTGTTTCGGTGCCGGGTGGGGCAAGCTCCACCACGGTGACGGCGCTGTGCTGAAGCTGTGCCCGCAGGCACTGGGTGTAAGCGTGCAATGCGGACTTGGACGCACTGTAGACGGGCGCCGCCGGAAACGGCACAAACGCCAGCCCGGACGAGACGTTAACAATCAGGCCGCGCGGGTGCTTGAGCAGCCAGGGAAGAAATTGCTGGATCATCCGGATCGGGCCGTTCAGGTTGATCTCGATCTCTTCAGTCACGTCCTCCAGCGCCCGCTCCCCGGCCAGCTTGATATTGCGCATCACGCCCGCGTTATTCACCAGCGTATCGAGCCCAGGGAACTGACCGGTGACTGCCGCAAACAGCGTTTGGATGCTGGCGGGGTCGCGCACGTCGCTTTGAAACGTGTGCAGGCTCGGCAGCAGTTGCCGCGCCTCGTCCAGCCTGTGCTGATCGCGGCCCGTCACGATCACGGTATTGCCTCGTGCCACAAGCTGGCGGGCAAGCTCAAGCCCGATACCACTCGAACCTCCCGTCACTAGCACTGTTCGTCCGGTCATCTTCATCGAAACTCTCCAATGGTGGGTCACACGCAAGGAGCTTGAGGGATACACTGGCCTTAAGTAAGTAGGCACCCAAAAGATCTATACGCACCTGAAAGAGAGTGTCCAACGAATGAACAAACATCCTGGCTTTACCGACGAGCAGATTGCCGCCGCCCAGTTTTATGCCCGGCAAACACCCCCGAAGGATCTGGACCCACGGATCGCGCCCCTGGTGACCGACCTGATAGGTCGCGTTGCAGACAAATGGACCATGCTGATTCTTGAAGCCTTGATCGAGACGACGCCGCTGCGCTTCACGCGCCTGAGTGAGCGAGTCGGCGGCATCAGCCAGAAGATGCTGACGCAGACTTTGCGGGGGATGGAGAGGGACGGCCTGGTGGTGCGCAAGGTCTACCCCGTCGTACCGCCGAAGGTTGAATACAGCCTGACAACCCTCGGCTTTACGCTGGGTGCCGCCTTTTGTGGCGTGTGGGTCTGGGCGGCAAACAACCTGGAGGAGATTGAACAGGCACGGGCAGATTTCGATCTACGGTGCAACATCGAGTCATAAGGCCGCAAGGTACTGGAGCACCTCTCCAATCCCGTCAATATCGGGAGCCTCGCTCACGGCGGCTTGCGGGCTGCACCATGGGTAACTCAGGCCGGACACCCAGCTCATCACGCTCCCCAGGTCTGACGCCGGCAGTGTCTTCATATGCTCGATGGTAATCGTCAGCCTTTCGACCAGCCCCGATTCGACACTGAACTGCCACTCATACACTCCGCACCCAACCCGGGCTTCGCCGGAGTTCTTGTCGGACATGCCCACCAGCCATTTGCACTGATAGGTTTTGGCCCCCGCCCGCGGTGGCTGCCCCAGGCAAAACGTATAGACGTTTTCAAAGGTCTGCCCGAACCGCCTCACCAGCACATCGCCGATGCCGCCCACCCCTTCGACGTGGGGCGGAAACGAGATGGACCCGGTGCGTACCACCATGTCCAGGATTGCCTCGGGAACAAACGCCCGGCTGAGCAAATGCGGGCGGTTGCCGTCCTTGGCGAGTATGTAGTGCTGAATCGCGAGTTGAGCAGTGTTCATGGTTTTTCCGTCGATTCCCTATCAGGTAATGCTTAGGCCTTCTGGATCAGCTCTCAGAGGTAACAACAGGCTCATCACCGGACTCGGCAGCCAGCTTCAATCGGTCTGCTTTGCTGATGTATTTATCCTTTTTGGCCGGTGCCAATTTGGCGCTGGCCTTTTTGGCCTTGGCCTTGAACAGCTGCTGTAGTTTTTTTTGACGATTCATGTTTTCTATCCGGTGTGTAATCAGTGCTTGCCGGCGTGATTATCCATCTTTCATGCCTTTATCGAAGCAGATTTAATTCACGGCACTCCACAGCGCCACCGCGGTCTGTCCCTATACGCCTCTATTCTCGCCCAGCGGAGCCACCATGATCATCGTCCACCACCTCAACAACTCCCGTTCGCAACGCATCCTGTGGCTGCTCGAAGAACTCGGCCTGCCCTACGAGCTCAAGCGCTACCAGCGCGACCCGAAAACCAACCTCGCGCCCCCTGAACTCAAGGCGATCAATGCCCTGGGCAAATCACCGGTGATTCAAGACGGTCCCCACGTGGTGATCGAGTCCGGCGCCATCATCGACTACCTGATTCGCCGCCATGGTAACGGCCGCCTGCAACCGGATCCGGCCACTGCAACCTATGACGAATACGTGCAATGGCTGCACTTCGCCGAAGGTTCGGCCATGCTGCCACTGATGCTCAACCTGTACGTCGGGCGCCTGGGTGACGCGGGTGCGCCGTTGCATCCGCGTATCGAATCCGAGGTGGCGAACTACCTGGGTTATCTGGACAACGCACTGGGGCTCACGCCGTACCTGGTGGGTGACGAATTGACCGGCGCGGATATCCAGATGAGCTTCATCGGCGAAATCGCCCGGGCTCAGGGCAAGCTGCAGGCCTACCCGAATGTGGCGGCATGGGTGCAACGGTTCCAGGAACGGCCGGCGTATCGCAAGGCGCTGGAACAGGGTGGTGAATATGCGTTTGCGAAGTAAAAGGCCAGGCGGTTCCGGCGGGTGTTCATCTGTATTGCGTTAATCCCCGGGATGAGGATTACTGTAGGACGCATCCGGCATTGAGATAACACAGCATGTTCGAACTCGCCCCCATCCTGACGTATGTCGCCGTGGTCATCGGCCTTTTCCTGATTCCCGGCCCAGCCGTGCTGCTGGTGATCACCCGCACCCTCCAGGGTGGGCGCAAGGTCGGGATTGCCACCGGGCTGGGGGTGGCCTCGGGCGACCTGATCCATACGCTGTGCGCGGCGCTCGGCCTGTCGGCCATCCTGATGACCTCGGCCGTGGCGTTTAACGTGGTCAAAATCGTCGGCGCCTGTTACCTGATCTACCTGGGCGTACGCGCCTTCATGGCCAAGCCTGGCGCCACCACGCGCAAAAACCTGCCCACCGTGACCTCGACCCAGGCGTATTTCCAGGCGGTGGTTGCCGAAGTGCTGAACCCGAAAACCGCGATTTTCTTCCTGGCCTTCCTGCCGCAATTCATTCACCCGGAATCGGGTTCTTCCCTGGCGCAGTTCGCGGTGTTGGGGTTGATCTTCTCGGTGCTCAGTGCGGTGTACACCACGCTGATTTCGCTGGCGATTCGTCCGTTGAGCCAATGGATGGTGGGCCTTTCAAGGCTGCGCCGTTGGGAGGGGAAGATCATTGGGACGTTGTTCATGGGATTGGGGCTGAAGATTGCTTTCCAGCAGCGTTAATCGGTTGCAAACCGCTGCCTTTTAACCCGGTACATCTCGCCATCCGCGTGGCTGAGCAGGCTGTCGGCATCTGCTCCATCCGCCGGGTAAAACGCTACGCCGATACTGCAGGACGGCATCTTGACCGCGCCAAACTCAGCGCTCAGGGGCTGGGTCATCACCGCAACTATCTGCTGCACTTTGGCCGACACGGCTTCCGGTGACTGAATATCCGTCAGCAGCACGGTGAATTCATCCCCGCCCATCCGGGCCACCAGGTCGCTCTCACGCACACACCCTTCCAACCGTCGTGCAATCACGCAAAGCACGCGGTCGCCCACGGCATGCCCGTGCACATCATTGATGGCCTTGAAGTCATTCACGTCCAGAAACAGCAAGGCCAGAGGACTTCTGTGGTGGTGGGCGGCTTGCAGGGCCTCGTCCAACCGGTCATTGAACAGCGAGCGATTGGTGAGAGCCGTCAACGGGTCGTGATGGGCGAGGAAACGCAGCTCTTCCTCCGCCTGCGTCAGGGCGGTTACGTCCCGCGCAACACCGATCCGCGCCCCCACTTCCTCGGACCAGAAGGCCGCCCACAGAATGTGCACCACACTGCCATCCTTGCGGATATAGCGGTTGCGGAAGTCGACGTGGGGTTTGCCATTCATGACCCGCACAATCGACGCCCGGGTGCGGGCCAGGTCTTCAGGGTGCATGTAGTGGGTGATCAGGGTGCCGGTCAGCTCCTCGGCGCGGTACCCCAGCAGCGCTTCGCAGGCATCACTCACAAACACGATCTGGTTTTCACTGTCGACCACGAACACCGTATCCAGCATCAAGTGGATCAGTTTGGGATAGAGGGCTTGCAGGTCAACGGGCATAGGTCTGGGGAGCGTCTGGTTCGGATTGGGCGATCATAGCCCGATCCCGAAGGATGGCGAAAAGGAATCATAGCGGCCCGCAGAATGACCCCCGGCAATGTTGCTGCGCCAACTGCGTCGCCACCAGCAGGCTGCGCCACCCTTCAAGGTCGTAGGAGAGCGCCCGCCAGAGCAGCCACGGCCAATAGTCGCAGAGGTGGAACACGCACCAGATCATTCGACACTCGGTTTTTATAATGAACGAATGATTGCTATGCTGAACACCCAGCAACAAAGCGTCAACCCATTTATGGATGATTTGAAGAACAAATGACCGACATAACGAACAATCTCAATCCAAGCCGAATCGACCTGCTGGCCCTGTCGATCAAGCGCGAACGCCAGGCTGCGGGGCTTTCATTGACTGAACTGGCAAAACGCGCAGGCGTGGCGAAGTCGACCTTGTCCCAACTGGAGTCCGGCATCGGCAACCCCAGCATCGAGACCCTGTGGTCGTTGGCCACGGCGATGGGCTTGCAGGTGACCCGGTTCTTCGAACAACCCCAGCAACACCTGCGGGTAATTCGCGCCAACGAGGGCCTGACCACCTATACCGAAACCGGCCACTACGCGGCCACACTGCTTGCGGATTGCCCGGCGGGCGTGCGTCGCGATATCTACCGGCTAAAGGTACAGCCGGGCGAAGCGCGCCTGTCTCAGCCCCACCCTGCCGGCACCGTCGAGCACGTGCTGCTGTGCAGCGGCAGCGCGAATATCGGCCCGGCCGGTGCGCCTGTGCTGCTGCACGCCGGCGACTACATCAGCTACCTGGCGAATGCGCCCCATGTGTTCGAAGCACTTGAGGCGGATACCACGGCGGTGATGGTGATCGAACATCCCTAAGCCGCGGGGATGTGCCCTCAGGCATGGATAGGCAGGGCCAACCCGAACAGCACAAAAAACCCGCCGCAGACTTTATTGAATCGGCGCCCGGTTCGCGCCAGCCAGGGCCGTACCCGGTGCGCGGCGCTGGCCACCAGGTACTCGACGATGAACTCCACCACGGCGTAGGTCAGGGCGATGGTGAGTGTCTGCGCGATGATGCTCCGGTGCGGGTCCAGGAACGGTGGAATAAACGCGGTGAACAGCAGCAAGGCCTTGGGGTTTGAGATCGCCGATACCAGCCCCTGGCGGAACAGCGGCCAGTTCCGCGAGCTGGTAGTGCCGGTCGCCTCAAGGCTGACCGGTGCCGCCCGCCACAGCCCGAAGCCCAGCCAGATCAGGTACAGCCCGCCCGCCACCTTCAAGGCCGTGAACAAACTGGCCGATGCCTGGATCAGCGCACCCAACCCCAACGCACACAGCGCCAGCACAATCGCAAAACCGAGCACGCCGCCGCTGATGGTGAACAGCGTTTTGCGGCTGCCGTGAAGCGCACCGTGGGTCAGCGCCAATAACGCATTGGGCCCTGGCACCACCGAGATGCCGAAGCAGGTAACCAGGTAAAGCAACCAGGTATCAAAGGGCATGGATCCGATCCAGAAGGTGTTGGTTCAAGGCAGAATGTTGCGGGTGAACAAGCGTCCATGAAAAGCGCATAATTCAGGCCTTAGCCATTCGATTAACGAATAGAGGTCAGCGCGATGCCCGCCAGCGATTTGCAACTCGATTGGCTCAAATGCTTTGTGGCCGTGGTGGATGCCGGCTCGTTGTCTGGCGCCGCCCACGAGGTCAACCGCTCGCAGTCCGCCGTCAGCATGCAGATGAAGAAACTCGAAGCCGCCCTTGGGCGACAGCTCTTGAGTCGCGGCCCGAGGCACCTGCAACTGACTGCCGATGGCCAGACGCTGCTGAGCTACGCCCGGCGCATGCTCGCCCTGCACGCTGAAACCCAGGCGGCGTTTCACGGTGAAGAGCTGACCGGGCGCATCCGCCTTGGCGTTGCCGAAGACTACGCGGCCCGGTACCTCACGCCGCTGCTCAAGCGCTATTCGCCGCGCTACGCCGGTGTGGAAATCGAACTGACCTGTGAACAGTCGACCACGCTGATCCCGCAGTTACGCAGCGGCGATCTTGACCTGGCGCTGGTGTCTCGGGACTCGCCCCAAAGCGGCACCTTCCTGTTCAAGGAGCCCATGGTATGGGTAGGTTCACCGCAGTTCGAACTGTGGCGGCGCGACCCGATCCCCATCGCCGTCTACGAAAGCGCAAGCCTCGCCCGGCGGTATGCGGTGAACGCACTCACCCAGCAAGGGCGCGAATTCAAGGTGGTGTACAACAGCTCCAGCCTTGCCGGCCAGGTGGCCGCCGTCGAGGGCGGGCTCGCGATTGCCGCGATCACTCAATGCACCGTGCAGGATTCGCTTCAGGTACTCGGTGACGAGCACGGTTTGGGCAGCATTGAGCCCATGGAGGTTTCGATTCTGCGTAGCCGGGCGTCCCGCGGGTCCAAGGCGGTCAATAGCCTGCATGCGTTCATCATCCGGACGCTGAGGGCTCAGCCTTAGTGGGCAGAGCGTTTCGGCACAATCATCGAGCGCTTCGGCGCAGTGCCGTGCCTACGCGCTGTTTAGGATCAAGGCTCAAACCACGCCTGGACACCACCGCGATGAAACTCAAAGCACTTGCCCCCGCGATCACCCTGATCATGGCCGCCAGCGGACACGCCGCCAGCTTCTCACTCAACAGCCCGGACATTGCCGACCAACGCCCGCTGACGCACCTGCAGGAATTCAACGGCTTCGGCTGCAGCGGCGGCAACACCTCCCCTGCCCTGTCCTGGGCCAACGCCCCGGCGGGCACCAAAAGCTTCGCCATCACCGTCTACGATCCCGACGCCCCGACCGGCAGCGGCTGGTGGCACTGGACGGTGGTGAACCTGCCCGTCACCGTCTCCAGCCTGCCGAGTAACGTGGGCACCCACCTGCCAGCCGGGGCGGTGCAAGGCCGCACGGACTACGGCCAACCCGGCTTCGGCGGCGCCTGCCCGCCCGTGGGTGATAAACCGCATCGCTATCAATTCACCGTGTGGGCGTTGAAAGTCGACACCCTGCCGATCGACAATCAATCCAGCGGCGCCCTGGTCGGCTACATGCTCAATGCCAACAGCCTGGCCAAGGCCACAATCACGGCCCCTTACGGACGCTAGTCACGATGGATGTTCACGAAGGTCTGCGGCACAGGGAAAGCATCATCGAAAGCTGCGTGATCAGGGCCCGGCAACACCATACCCTGCAACGTGTGCCGATCTTCATGACCGCCCTGTGCCGCGTGCGCCAAGGGCAAAAACTGATGCAGTGGGATGAGCGCGAAATGCGCGCCGGCCCCCAGCACCTGATTTTACTGCCGGCGGGCCGCGAGCTTGGGGTGACCAATTTTCCCGGTGCCCAGGGTGACTACATCGCCGACGTGGTGTCGTTTCCGGTGCCGGTGTTGCGTAACTTCGTTGCCCGGTATGGCGCGCAGTTCAAGGGCAGCATGCATGCTGACCTGTGCGTACGCCTGGACAAACAGACCCGACAAGCCTGGGACCAACTGCTGACCGCACTGAGCACCGGCGCCCCGTCGGCCCTGTGCACCCACTATGGCGAGGCCGTGTTGCTCTGCCTGTGCCTGGCCGGCCAGGCGGGACCGTTGCTGATGGATCGCAACGACCCCTTGAGTGAACGCGTGCAGCGGTTGATCGGCAGCAACCTGTCCAGGGACTGGACCGTTGCCACGGTCGCGCAGCAGTTGAATCTGGGGGAGTCGACGTTGCGTCGGCAGCTGGCCAATGAGGATGCGAGCTTCAGGGCCATCCTGGAAAATGTTCGGCTGGGGGCGGCGTTGCAACAGCTGCAAACCTCCAGGGATTCCATCGGGGAGATTTCCAGTGCGTGCGGGTATGCGTCGGCGTCGCGGTTTGCGGTGAGGTTCAAGTCACATTATGGGCTTTCACCGCGCTCGTTGCGGGCGGCTATGTGAGATACACACTACCTGAGTAGCCCATAACCTGTGGCGAGGGAGCTTGCTCCCTCGCCACAGGTACTTCGCGGTTATTGAAGCGCTTTGGCAACCGCATCAAAGGCAAACATATCGTCGATCACCTTGCCACCCGTGGGTTTGGTCTGCGCCTGCCACACCACAATCACCACATTCCTGGTCGGATTGATGTAGAGGTACTGACCAAACGTACCGGCCGCCGTAAAGGCTTTATCCGCTTTGGAGGCGTCGGTCCAACCTGGCCACCACATGGACGCAAAGTCACCGTACGCCGCATCTGAACCCGTAGTCGCGCTGGCAAAACTCAACCAGCCTTCAGGCAATACTTGCTGCCCACCGGCCTTGCCACCGCTAAGCACGAACTGCCCAAAACGCCCGTAATCCTCAAGCGTCGCGCTGATACCGCTGCCGCCCACTTCATTGCCATTGAGGCCGTCGAGCCACCACTTGGCATCGGTTTGCATGCCGTAAGGCGCCCAGATCTTCTCGCTCAGGTATTGCGTCAGTGGCTTGCCCACCGCAGCGCTCACCAGTTGCCCCAACACTTGAGTTTCACCGGTGCTGTAGTTGGTGCGAGTGCCAGGCGGCGCGGCGGTGGGCAGGCTGGCCATGAACTTGAGGAGCGACCCGGGCACTTGTTCGCTGCGCAGTTTGATCAAGTGGCGCTCGTCCGAGGTAGGGTCCGTGTATTGCTCGTTCCACTTGATCCCGGAGCGCATGGACAGGATCTGGCGCACGGTGACCTGGTCATAACCGCTACCGGCCAACGCGGGTAAATAACGGGTGACCTTGTCATCCAGGCTCTTGATGGAGCCGTCCTGCAGCGCCGCGCCTACGAGGGTCGAGGTGATGGACTTGGCCACCGACATCGACATCCACCGGGTGTCGGCGGTGTTGCCTTTTTCATAACGCTCATCGACGATCTTGCCGTCCTTGAGCACCAACAGCCCGGTTACCCGGTTGATCGCCACGTAGTCATCGAGGCTGTAATGCTTGCCTTTGTAGTCAAAGGCAACCGGCCCAAGTGGCTGGCTGCTGCGGGGTAACGGGAACGGATGGCCGCCCGCCTTGATCGTGCGCGTCGGGAACAACCGGTCGGTATTACGGAAGGTAGTGACCGCCAAGTCCTCGCTGAGCCTGCCGTCATAGATGGCTTGCACATCGCCAATCGGTTCCTGTGCATGGGGATAAGGCTTCGCGGGATCCGGCGTGGCCGCGCAGGCGGTTAACGACAGCGCAAGTGTCGACGCACACACCAACACATGAAGCGCACTGCGTTCAACCGGGGATGAAGAGCGATGAAGCACGGGCATAAACACCTCTTTATTATTGTTTGATCGGCCTTGAAACGCTTCGGCACATCAGCAAAAACCGACATGCCGAGGCTCAGGATGCAGCGGGGGATTTTTTCTGGCGCGCGGGATCGGGCCGGATTACGCGCGGAGTCGGGCCATGGGCAATCGCTAGGGTCTACACGGAAGAGAACGCTCTACGCAGGCAGTCTTATCAACGAGACTGATGATTACTATCGAACCGGTCGCCTATTGGCTTACCAAAACCCATTCCTATAATCGCCTCCACTTTCTCCCTCCCGTCTGTCCTCAGGCGAAATATCCTCCCGGAACCCGACACCATGCCAAGCGCAAGCCGGGCCCCTAGCGGCCTCCCCGAACATAATCAACAAACCGTCCTGCAGCAGTGGCTGGCGATTCTTTCCGTTGCCGTAGGCGCGTTCGCCCTGGTCACCAGCGAGTTCCTGCCGGTAGGCGTACTCAACGACGTCGCCGCCGACCTCGGCATCAGAGCCGGCCACGCCGGGCTGATGGTCACCCTGCCCGGCATCATGGCCGCCCTCGCCGCCCCGTTGCTGTCGGTGGGCATTGGCGCCATGGACCGTCGCTACCTGCTGATCGGCCTGACCCTGATCATGATCATCGCCAACATGGTGGTGGCCTACGCCAGCGACTTCAGCCTGCTGCTGTTCGGCCGCGTATTGCTGGGCATCAGCATTGGCGGCTTCTGGGCCACGGCCATCGCACTCAGCGGCCGCCTGGCGCCCAAGGGCGTGGGCGTAGCGAAGGCCACCTCGATCATCATGATGGGCGTGACCCTGGCCACCGTGCTCGGCGTACCCGTCGGCACCTGGCTGAGCGGCCTGATGGGCTGGCGCATGACCTTCCTCGTCACCGCACTGGTGGGCATACCGGTACTGCTGGCACAGATGTTCCTGCTGCCGCGCCTCGAACCGGAAAAAGCCATTCGCATCGCCGACCTGCCGGCCCTGTTCATCAACCCACAAGCACGGGTTGGCTTGATCGCCGTATTGCTGATCGGCCTCGCGCACTTTGCCGCGTACACCTACGTCGCGCCGTTCTTCAAAAACAGCTCCGGCTTCGACGGCCCGACCATTGGCTCCCTGCTGCTGCTCTACGGCGTGGCCGGCGTAATGGGCAACGTCTTCGCCGGCTTCGCCGCCAACCGCAGCGTGCGCCACACCTTGCTGCTGGTGGCGCTGATGATCGGCACCAGCACCGCCCTGTTCCCCTACTTCGCCACCGGCATGAGCGGCGCAGTAATGCTGATCGCCCTGTGGGGCTTTGCTTTCGGTGCCTTCCCGGCCTGCGCGAGCATCTGGATGTTCGTGGTTGCGCCCAAGGATGTGGAACGGGGCATGCCGCTGTTCGTCGCGTTGTTCCAGGTGATCATTGCCGTGGGCTCGTTCTTTGGTGGGCAGATCGTCGACAAGATGGGCACTTCGGTGCTGTTGAGTTTGGCGACCGCGTTGGTGGGCGCTGGGTTTGTGACGGTGCTGGTGTTGGGGCGCAAGGTGAGTAATAGCCTGGCGGCCCAGCCGGCCTGAGAAAGGAAAACGGGACTGATTGATTTCAGTCCCGTGGCTTGAGGCAGTGAGCACGGCACCTTGCTCCATTGCCTACAGTTGCGTCAGAATCCGCCGGCTTGTGCACCTGGGTTGGGGTCTCTAAGGTTGCTCGGTCGCTGAAAACTCAGTGATCGGGTTTAGTAGCCCGAGGTTCAACCTAACGTGTGCATGAGCTTCATCTGTCGGACGTCCTTGTCTGTGCTTGATGGTGGCTGTGCGTAGGGCGCCCTCGGGCGCGCCGGTTTTTGTTAGGTTCCCCCGGTCTACTAACCTGCGTACAGCCGCCACCCCCTCGTTTAGTAGCAACGGGGTGGAAGCCCGAGCAAGGAACTTAACGATGTTCAAGGTAACGCCGAATCCTCCGGGATCTCCCGATTTGAAACTCAACCAAGCCGCGCACCGTGCCTTGGATCACTATCTCAATCCCTCCTCCGCCAAAACCGCCCCGCCGTCGGGTGCGTTGTTCAGTGTGGCTGCTGATGCCAGCAGTGAAAGTTTGATCACCAATAGCTATGAAACCTTTGCCTCGGTCAGCGCGTTGCTGCTTGATCTGTCGGACGAGCTGAGCGGGAAAGACCGTGATGTGGCGTTGGCTATTCATCAACTCAGTGAGTTGGGGGTGCTGTTGATGGGTAAGTTGATGGATCGGGAGGTGCCGTCTAGCTGAAACCGGACGCTGTCCAGGCTACTCAACTAGCTCAATCGACTGATCGCCGAGGCGCTGTAGGCATCTACGGCGGCTCAGCGACGACGATGCCGCTTTAGTTGAGTAAGTCGCCGCTCATGCTGCGCTCAATAGCGGTTTCAGGCCATTTGCCGCCATTACGAAACGCCGTTTTCGACTCCAAACGGACACTCCACTGATGTCAGGCAGGTGTGGGATTTCAGCTTCTGGTGGTCGCGACAAGAATGGGCTTTGTACCGTTGCGCCCTTTAAAGACCATTGTCACATCGACCACCGTATCCATTCCCTCAAAAAACACATCCGCGTTGACCCCATCGAGCCGTTTCTTCAGAGGGGTAGTACTGGTGATGTGGCGGCTCAGTAGGCTTTCAAAGTCAGCCCTATTGCTATCAATCCACCTCTTCAGATCGGTTCTGAGCTGCTCGATTGGCTTGAGCTTTTTACCCGACGGCTTTCGCTTGGGTCCTAGCGTGTCGAGAACGCTGATCTCGTCGATTGAGTAGAGAACCGGGACCATGCACAGTTCGGTCCCGTTCTCGTTCTTCAAGATGGCAACAAGAGTCGTGTCGGAAGGCGCCCGAGCAAGATCTTTTGGGGTGACGGAGAGTGTCACATCCACCCGATCGAACGGTTTAGGCAGAATCCCACCAATGGTCATGCTTTGAGCGAATTTCGTGATTTGTTGGCTCGCAAGCCTTGCCCAGCCGACCTTCTGTTGATTGAGCACGCATAGGCAACGGCTCGACTTAATCATCCGGGGGAGCACGATGCCGTTCTTCCTGGTCCACTGGAGCAGGTCAACCTTCGCATCAAATTTCAGTCGTGCAGAGCCCTCAGATGGCTTTACTGTTCCGGTGTATTTCGTGCCGGAAGGTGCGCCAGACCGAACGGCAGCACCAATTGCAGCTAGGTTCTTAGCCTTTCGTGCAGCTCTCTCTTGTTCCTGCTGATCCCGAGCAACCTGGACTCGCTTGGCTTGGTAGGTATCGGCTTTACCCTGAATCTTGGACATTGCTTCGTTGAATTCTTCGAAAGCCTTTTTGGCTAAGCGAACATCCTTCTCCATCCGCAACACCCTGGCCCAGTCGATCAATTCCAGATCCGGGTCGTCAATCCAATCATTGACCACGCTCCGAACTCGCTCACAAGAATTGGCTTTACTGTTATCGAAACAAACACTCAACTCCTTATTTTTCGAGGCCCCCCTGAAGGTAAGGTTCTGGCTGCCAAGTGTGACGAAGTCAGCCTCGTCCATGATGACTTTCGCATGAAGGTCCTTCACCTCGTAAATCGTGCACTTGTTGATGAGCAACAGCTTGAAGGCAGCGATTGTTGACGCCATACAGACGAAGTCCCTTACCTCGAACCGTGTGTAAAACGTTGCTTGCTTGTTGGCCAAGAGCTTAAGCGTGCTGTTTTCTGTGATGTAGGGGGACAGCACTGTCAGAGGCGTGGTGGCTTCTCGGATCTGCCGATTCCATCGAGGAGCCAAATTGGTTCTGATGCGGATCATTCAACCGTCCCTGGTCTGCCTGGGCGCGAGGCGCGGGGTATATTGGAATCCCTCCAGTATACCGCCGGCGCAGCTGACCATCACAGGCTGTAACCTTGATCGGCAGAGAACAGCCAAAAGCGAACGATCAAGAGAGTGTCAGATTTTTTGTGTACGAGCGGTGATGGCCTACCGTGAGGCAAGCCTTCATTCGACAGTCGCCACCGCCCCTCTTCCGGGACTGATGAGCAAACCTCATGAAGCCTTGCCGATTTACCCGTCTAGTCCTCAGTCGTTAGCGCGCTTACTGTCTCCCCACGCCCAACGGGAGATCAACATGCACAAACGCACACTCGGCAACAGTTCACTCGAAGTATCCGCCCTCGGCCTCGGCTGCATGGGTCTGAGCCATGGCTATGGCCCGGCCACGGATACCGAGCAAGCCATCGCACTGATCCGCTCAGCCGTTGAACGAGGCGTCACGTTCTTCGATACCGCCGAATTCTACGGCCCCTATATCAATGAGCAAGTAGTCGGCGAGGCGCTGGCGCCAGTTCGCGACCAAGTTGTGATCGCTACAAAATTCGGCTTCGCCGTCGGCACCGACAATACAAAACAGGCTCTGGACAGCCGGCCCGAACGTATTCGAATAGCCGTCGAGGGTTCGTTGCGTCGACTGAAGACCGATTACATCGATTTGCTCTACCAACACCGCGTCGATCCGGACGTGCCGATTGAGGACGTTGCCGGGGCGGTGAAAGACCTGATTAGCGAAGGAAAGGTCAAGCACTTCGGCCTGTCGGAGGCAGGCGCGCAAACCATTCGTCGCGCCCATGCGGTACAGCCGGTCACGGCGCTGCAAAGCGAATACTCGCTGTGGTGGCGCGAGCCTGAGCTGGAAATCCTGCCGACCCTTTGGGAGCTGGGCATCGGCTTCGTACCGTTCAGTCCATTGGGTAAAGGCTTTCTCACCGGCACGGTGTCGGCCGATTCCACTTATGGCAGTGACGACTTCCGCAGCATCGTCCCGCGTTTCAGCAAGTCGGCGCTGCAGGCAAATCAGGGTCTGGTGGTGTTGATCCGTCAGATTGCTGCGCAGAAACAAGCGACACCGGCCCAGATCGCGCTGGCCTGGCTGCTCGCGCAGGCACCGTGGATTGTGCCGATTCCGGGCACGACCAAACTGCATCGCCTGGAAGAAAACCTCGGCGGCGCGAACATCACCCTCGACGCTGCCGAACTCAAGGCCATTGATACCGCGCTGGCGCAGATCCGCATCGAAGGCGAGCGCTATCCCGAGGCTCTCAAGGCGCGCGTCGGTCGATGAGTACCGATCACGATCCGCTGCGGCGCACGGTCATCGCCGCACTGGCCAGCGCCCCGCTGCTGTCGCTCGCCGACGCGCAAGGCGCCAGTGAAACACCGCGTTCGGGCTCGCGGATTCTGGTCGCGTATTTCTCGCGCTCGGGCAATACCCGCGTGGTCGCCGGGCTGATCCAGCGTGGACTGGGTGCCGATCTGTTCGAGATTCGCCCCGCCCACGCCTACCCCGAGGACTATCTGCAAACCGTGGAACAGGCGCGCCAGGAACGTGACAGTGGCTTCGAACCCGAGCTGCAAAACACGGTTCACGCCCTCAGCGACTACGACACGATCTATCTCGGCTTTCCGATCTGGGGTGAAACCGCCCCGCCGATCGTGCGCGCATTCCTCAGCGCCCACGATCTGACCGGCAAGACCCTCATCCCCTTCAACACCCATGGTGGATATGGCCTGGGCAACAGCCGCCGTGTGCTGGTCAAGCATGCGCCGAAGGCCAAAGTGCTGGAAGGTTTTGTGATGGAGGGTGAGCAGGAGCGCAAGACCATGGAACGCGTGAACGGCTGGCTGAAAGATCACCCTCTCACGCACTAATCGAATTCTGTACGGAGTAACTCCATGAAAATCCGCACGTTGGGTAATGGCCTGGAAGTGTCCGCCTTGGGTCTTGGCTGCATGAGCATGACGTCGGCCTACGGGCCGGCAGCCGACCAAGCCAGCATGATCAAGCTGATTCGTTCGGCCCACGAGCAAGGCGTCACCTTGTTCGACACCGCCGAAGCGTATGGCCCGTTCGCCAATGAAGAGCTGCTGGGGGAGGCCTTGCAGCCGATCCGCGAGCAGGTCGTCATCGCCACCAAGTTCGGTTTCGATATCGACCTGATCACCGGCGCACGTGGCGGCGGCACCAACAGCCGCCCGGAGCATATACGCGCCGTGGCCGAAGCGGCGTTGAAGCGTCTGCGCACCGATTGCATCGACCTGTTTTATCAGCACCGCGTTGATCCCCAGGTGCCCATCGAAGACGTGGCCGGCACCGTCAAGGATCTGATCGCCGAGGGCAAGGTCAAGCATTTCGGCCTTTCTGAAGCGGGTGTGGAAACCATTCGCCGGGCCCACGCGGTGCAACCGGTCACGGCGGTGCAAAGCGAATATTCGCTGTTCTGGCGTGGCCCGGAGCTGGAACTGCTAGCCGTGCTGGAAGAACTGCGGATCGGCTTCGTACCGTTCAGCCCGCTGGGCGCCGGTTTCCTCACCGGTCAGATCGACGAGAACACGCAGTTCGACGCGAGCGATTTCCGCAATTTCGTCCCGCGCTTTTCCCCTGAAGCGCGCAGGGCCAATCTGGCGTTGGTCGATGTGGTGAAAGCCGTCGCGCAACGCAAACACGCCACGCCGGCGCAAGTGGCACTGGCCTGGTTGCTCGCACAGAAACCGTGGATTGTGCCGATACCGGGCACGACCAAACAGCATCGCCTGGAAGAAAACCTGGGCGCGGTCGAGCTGCAATTGAACGGCGACGATCTGCGCGTGATCAACGAACAGATGGCACAGATTCGGGTGCACGGCGAACGTCTGCCGGAGTCGGCACTGAAAATGACCGGACTCTGAGTCTGCCCGACGCGGCGCCATGTGCGGCGTCGCTTTCTCTGTCTGACCGGAGAACTCATCCGATGAACCGATTGATTGCGCCACTCGTTGCTTTGTCACTGATGGCGGCAGAGTCCCAGGCCGCCAGCGAAATCCGCGTTACGCCGAACGGATCCCAGCCTTCGATCAAGGGCGCAGCGGAAAACTTTACCGGCTCTGTACGCGTCGATGGCCTGTTCAAAGGTGAAGCGCCCGCGCGCATCGGTGGCGGCACGGTGACCTTCGAACCCGGCGCACGCACGGCGTGGCACACCCATCCGCTGGGACAAACGCTGATCGTCACTGCCGGCGTCGGCTATGTGCAGCAAGAGGGTGGCGCGCGTCAGGAGATCCATCCGGGCGACACTGTCTGGATTCCACCGAACACCCGTCACTGGCACGGCGCCACGGCCAGCAACGGCATGACCCACATCGCCATCGCTGAAGCCGAGGATGGCAAGACCGTCACCTGGGCGGAGCAGGTCTCGGAGGCGCAATACGCCGGCCAATAAAGTTACGGAATGTGTCGAAGCTGCTCGACCGGCACGTTCGCGGCGAACCGCCACGTAACCTCAATGCCCCGTAACAACCTGCCCGCACCGGGATTCCAGCGGTTATCGCACGTCGACTCATGAGTTCTGCTCATGAGTCCATGCGCTATTTCGGGGTTAATCGCCACAACCATCCTCCTTACGATCCAGCAACACCGCAGCGCCCCGCAATGGATGGAGCCCTTCACGATGATCACTGACACCCGCAACCGCACTGCCCTCCCCACACTCATGGCGCTCTGCCTGAGCGTCGGGGCGATGTTCAGCGTCACCACTCAAGCAGCCGAGGCTTCGCCCACCATGACCAGCACACCCGCCAGCGCAGCCCGCTTGTCGAGCCAGCAACAAGCCATTCCACTGATCGCGGCGTTCATGGCGACCAGCGACATGCCCAACCTCAACACGGCGCTCAACCAAGGGCTTGATGCCGGCCTGACCATTAGCGAAACCCGCGAAGTCCTCGTGCAGCTCTACGCCTACGTCGGCTTCCCGCGCAGCCTCAACGCCTTGAATGAATTGATGACCGTGGTGCAGGCGCGCAAACAACGCGGCCTTGACGATGCGCCGGGGCGTGAGCCGAGCCGGGTGATACCGGTGGGGGATGAGCTATTGGCAGCGGGTACGGCGAATCAAACGAAAATCTCCGGCGCCCCGGTCAAAGGCCCGGTGTTCGAGTTCGCCCCAGTGATCAACCAGTTCCTGCAAACGCACCTGTTCGGCGACATCTTCGAGCGCGACAACCTCGACTGGCAAAGTCGCGAATTGGCGACTGTCGGAGCGCTGGCAGCGACGCCGGGGGTCGAGCCTCAGTTGCGCTCGCACATGGCGGCGAGCCTGCGCGTCGGGCTCAGCGCAGCACAGTTGCACCTAGTCACCGAACTGCTGAAAAAGCATGGCGATGCACAGACTGCCGAGCGGGCCAACGCAGCGCTGGTCCAAGCCCTCGCGGCGTCGAGGAAGTGACATGAGAACTGCAAAACGTCTGCTGAGCGTCATGCTGTTGAGCCTGTTGGCGGCCTGCGCGAACCACTCCGAAGGCCCGCTGCTGATCCAGAAACAAGGCAGCTTCGCCGCCGGCGGAACGATGACCACGGCACCGGGCACCTTCAACCCGCGCCAACCGATGACGCCCAACGGTCAGACCTACCACGGTGACCACGCCTACGCCTTCTATCAAATCCCGGTGGACGCGCGAAAACTGCCCATCGTCATGTGGCACGGCGCAGGTCAGTTTTCCAAGACCTGGGAAACCACCGCCGATGGTCGCGAGGGTTTTCAGAACATCTTTCTGCGCCGCCACTACGGCGTCTATCTGATCGATCAACCCCGGCGTGGTGATGCCGGGCGCAGCATGGTCGAGACTACCATCAAGCCTGTGCCGGACGAACAACTGTGGTTCAACCAGTTCCGTATCGGCCTTTGGCCCCGCTACTTCAACGGCGTGCAAGTGGCACAGGACGCCCAGACCCGCGAGCAGTTTTTCAGGGCTATGACACCGAACACCGGGCCGTTTGACATGGGCGTGGTCTCCGATGGTGTGTCGGCGCTGTTCGACAAAATCGGCCCCGGCATCCTGTTTACCCATTCTCAGGGCGGCGGGCCGGGCTGGTTGACGGCGATCAAGAACGACAAGGTCAAAGCCATCGTGGCGTTCGAACCGGGCAGCAGTTTCGTGTTTGCTGACGGTGAAGTGCCGGCGCCGATCCCCAGCGCGTTCGACACGGTGCAAGGCGCAGCGGTGCCGATGGAGCAATTCATGGCACTGACGCGCATTCCGATTCTGATCCTGTACGGCGACAACATCCCGGAACAGGCAGTCGATCTGCCCGCTCAGGACAGTTGGCGCGCACGCCTGAAAATGGCCCGGCTCTGGCGTGACGCGGTCAATCGCCATGGCGGTGATGTGCGACTGATACACCTGCCGGAGATTGGCATTCACGGCAATACCCATTTCCCCATGTCGGATCTGAACAACGTGCAGATCGCTGACCTGGTCGCGCAGTTCCTCAAAGAAAAACAGCTGGACTGACCCAAATACTTTCGCAACTGCCGTCCTTTTTTTGCTCAGGAGCTTCACGTGAAGAACACCCTCAAAGCCACGTTCATGTCGGCATTGGTCGGCCTCTCGGCAGGCGAAGCCTTGGCCGCCGACTACAAGAAGAACCCATTCACCCTCGCCTACGACGGCGCGATCACCCGCAACGAACCGGGCAGGGTCAACATCCACCCGGTCAGCTATAAGCTCAACGGTCTGGACATCGCCGCCAACGTCTACACGCCTGCCAACTACGACGCGAAGAAGACCTACCCGACCGTGGTGGTTGCGCATCCAAATGGCGGCGTAAAGGAGCAAGTCGCCGGTCTGTATGCCCAGCGCCTCGCCGAACAGGGCTACATCACCATCACGGCCGATGCGGCCTATCAGGGCGCCAGCGGTGGTCAGCCGCGCAGCATCGATAAACCGGCGTATCGCATCGAAGACATTCACGGCATGGCCGATTTCATCAGCCAGTTCGCTGGCGTGGATGACAATCGTCTGGGCCTGCTCGGCATTTGTGGCGGCGGTGGTTATTCGTTGGCGGCGGCGCAAACCGACAAACGCTTCAAATCCCTGGCAACGGTGAGCATGTTCAACTCGGGTCGAGTACGCCGCAACGGCTACAGCGACTCGCAACTGGACAGCATCCAGCAACGTTTGCAACAGGCATCAGCAGCCCGCGCGCAAGAAGCAGCGGGGGGCGCGGTGCTGTATACGGGGGATGCCAACCTCACCGATGAGCAGACTGCCAAACTGCCTTTCGAACTGTATCGCCAAGGCTATGAGTACTACTGGAAAACCCACGCGCACCCGAACTCGACCTTCAAATACACCACCAGCAGCCTTATTGACCTGATGCGTTTCGACGCCACCGACCATATCGAGTTGATCAATCAACCGTTGCTGATGATCGCCGGCAGCAAGGCCGACAGCCTGTACATGACTCAGGATGCGTTTCCCAAAGCCGCCGGCACCACCGACAAGGAAGTGTTCATCATCGATGGCGCCACCCACATTGAAACCTACTGGGTGCCGCGTTATGTCGATGCGGCGATCGGCAAACTGACGGATTTTTACGCACGCACCTTGTGATCAGCGCGCCAAGGGTCGCACATCCGTGCGCGACCTGCTTTCATGGAATAATCACGCGCTCCTCATGAGAGGTTCTCATCAATGTCCCGCCCCAATCTCAACGACCTGCAAGCCTTCGTGGTCATCACCCGCGAAGGCAGTTTTACCCGTGCTGCCGCGCAACTGGGCGTTTCGCAGTCAGCGCTGAGCCACACTCTGCGGGCACTGGAAACCCGGCTGGGCGTGCGCTTGCTGACGCGGACTACGCGCAGTGTTTCACCAACGGAGGCGGGCCAACGCCTGTATCAAGCGATGGCGCCGCGCTTTGAAGAAATTGAACTGGAACTGGCTGCCGTCAGCGAGTTTCGCGACACCCCCGCCGGCAATGTACGGATTCAGGCGTCCGAGCATGCGGCGAACAATATTCTCTGGCCGAAGCTGCTGAAGGTGCTGCCCGACTACCCGGACATCAAGGTCGAAATCACCGTCGATTACGCCCTCGCCGACATCGTCGCGCAGCGCTATGACGCTGGTGTTCGACTGGGTGACCAGGTGGCCAAGGACATGATCGCCGTGCCGATCGGGCCATCGTTACGCATCGCCGTTGTCGGCTCACCGCAGTATTTCCAGCAGCGGCCTTACCCGATGGAACCGAGAGATCTGGCGGCGCACAACTGCATCAACCTGCGCCTGCCGACTCACGGCAGCCTGATGCAATGGGATTTCGAAAAGGATGGCCACGAACTCAAGGCCCGCGTCGAAGGCCAATGGACATTCAACAGCAGCGTGCCCATTCTGCGTGCGGCCGTGGCGGGATGTGGCTTGGCTTTCCTGCCAGAGGACATGGTGGCGAAGGAGCTTGCCGACGGTAGCCTTGTGCGGGTATTGGAAGATTGGTGCCAACCCTTTGCCGGTTACCATCTCTACTACCCCAATCGCCGTGAACATTCGTCAGCGTTTGGCGTTGTAGTTGAGGCGTTACTCTACAAGAGCTGAGTCATCGACCTTCAAGGCGTCTGAATTTTTCCCGCCCCCTCAAACCGTGAATGAGCAGATGATTTTGATCGACTGCGTCGGGCGCGACCGGCTGCAAGCCGATTGCTGCCCCTCTTAACAAGCAGCTTCTGGCTTATCCCCCCTAAAGCCCCACCCAAAAACGCCGATAACCTCCTACCATCAATCAACCCCCGCTCCCCTACACCCGATTCGCTCCCCGCATGCTCGTATGGCACGTCGCATGCTTGCCTCACCCCGGCCCGTCCACATGGAGTACGAGTGAATGCCTGCCCAAGCCCGTTTCATCGAGCACTACCGCAAAGCCGACCGCATCATGCTCGCCCTGATCTGGCTGATGACCCTCTTCTCCCTCGGCCTGGCGTTCTGGCACGACACGCTGCTTCAAGCGCTCTTCATAGGCGGCGGCACCAGCGTGGTGCTGACCCTGGCCTATCGCGTCATCGGCGGCACCCGCCTGATGCGTTGCGCCCTTGGCGTCGGCCTGATGGTCATGGCGGCGTTGCACATCAACCAGGCCCAGGGTGTCATCGAATCGCACTTCGGTATCTTCGCGCTGCTGGCGGTGCTGACGTTCTACCGCGACTGGCTGCCTATCCTGGTGGCCGCTGTCACCATCGCGGTACACCACGTGGTGTTTCATGCCTTGCAGCACCAGGGTTTCCCGGTGTTTGTGATGGAGCATCACGGCGGCTGGAGCATGATTTTCGTCCACGCGTTCTACGTGGTGATGGAGACGGTCGCCCTGCTCTACCTCGCGGTGCACAGCCAGACCGAAGCGGTAGAAAGCCAGGAAATGCTCGAAAAAATGCTCGCCGTCACCACGCAGTTCAGCGGTGAGGCCGTCAAGGGCAGTCCGGAAAAGTGCATGTCTCCCTTGCCACCCGTTTTGATCACTTTACGGCCTGATCGACGGCGTCGCCCGCGACTCCCACGGCCTCGGCCAACTGGGTCAGGAGCTGGCTCACGCCAGCGGCACCTTCAAAAAAGGCGCGCGCCACCAACTGGCGGAAATCGCCCAGATGACCGGTTCCATGCAGCGCATGGACTAATGGCCGACAGTAGCCGCTCATGACAGACCACTTCCAGCCAAGCCAGTGAGCCACTCCAACCCTATCGGCGAACAAAACCAAAACACCCCGCACTTCAACCAAAGGCGGGGCGTTCTCTCCAGCATCACTTCACATCAATCACATCGCCGTATGAAAAATCTGCTCAATCTCATCCTGATT
Source organism: Pseudomonas sp. P7758 (assembly GCF_013386485.1). Taxonomy (NCBI): domain Bacteria; kingdom Pseudomonadati; phylum Pseudomonadota; class Gammaproteobacteria; order Pseudomonadales; family Pseudomonadaceae; genus Pseudomonas; species Pseudomonas sp. P7758. Next base: position 25,175 of record NZ_JACARS010000018.1, read on the forward strand.
GGCAGGACGCGGATTGGTAAAACCGCAGGCATCTTTCATGGCATTGGCTGCCAGGGTCGGAATATCGTCAGCCTTCACACCCAGCTCAACGAGCCCACTCGGAATCCCCACATCCGCAGACAGTTTACGGATGGCCGTGATAGCCGCCGCAGCACCCTTCTCCGCATCCAGTTGCTGAGTCTCAACCCCCATCGCATGAGCGATATCCTTAAACCGGGCCGGACATACGCTGGCGTTGAAGCTCGACACATGGGGCAGCAGGATCGCGTTGCACACGCCGTGAGGCAGGTCGTAGAAACCGCCCAGTTGGTGCGCCATGGCGTGCACGTAACCCAGCGAAGCATTGTTGAAGGCCATGCCGGCAAGGAATTGCGCGTAGGCCATGTTTTCCCGGGCGGTCATGTTGTCACCCTGGGCAACGGCGGTGCGCAGGTTGGCCGAGATCAATTCGATGGCTTTGAGTGCACAGGCATCGGTGATCGGCGTGGCCGCCGTCGACACGTAGGCTTCGACGGCGTGGGTCAGTGCGTCCATGCCGGTGGCGGCGGTCAGGCCTTTGGGCATGGCGGCCATCAACGAGGGGTCGTTGACGGATAACAGGGGGGTGACGTTGCGGTCGACGATGGCCATTTTCACGTGGCGGACTTCGTCGGTGATGATGCAGAAACGGGTCATTTCACTCGCCGTGCCGGCGGTGGTGTTGATGGCGATCAGTGGCATTTGTGGTTTGGCGGATTGGTCGACGCCTTCGTAGTCGCTGATGTGCCCACCGTTGGCGGCGCACAGGGCAATGCCCTTGGCGCAGTCATGGGGGGAACCGCCGCCCAGGGAAATAATGAAATCACAGTCGCTGCGGGCCAGCAATTCAAGGCCCTTTTCCACGTTGCTGACGGTCGGATTCGGTTTGGCGCCGTCAAACAGGGTGGAGTCGATGTCTTGCTGGGCCAGCAGGCCGGCGACCTTGGCCGCCACGCCGGCTTTGGCCAGGCCGGCATCGGTGACGATCAAGGCTTTGCGGAATCCGTACTTGCGGATTGCGAGCATCGCCTCGTCGAGGCTGCCAATGCCCATCATGTTCACGGAAGGAATGAAGAAGGTGCTACTCATGATAAATCCTCTTTTTATTATGGAGACACGGGAGTCAGTGAGGTTTTCTACTCATCTCGCAGGTGATGCGGCGCCTCTTGTTGTCATCGTTGACGATCACAAAGCTGAGCCTAAACCTACGGCGTCAGACCGAAATGGTCCTTTAGCGGGCATTGACACCTCCTTTAGTACTGGAAGCAGGGCTTCACCCACTCCATGGGGAGCGGCAGCAAAATCTGACTTGCGCAGACCCAGCCCCGCCCGGATGGTTATGATGGTTCGCTGAGCAACAACCCTCACCGACTCTCCTGTGCAGGAACTGATCGGGCTGTCCGTCAGCGTGTTTGTTCTCGGGTATCTGCCCTGGGCCTGCGGTCGCCCTTCTGTTTACCGGGCACTGGCAAATTCTCATCTTCGTAGTGGCGATGCTGGCGGGTATGCATGTGTTTTCCAGCCTGGAAGGCCGGCGCACGTCTTGATGGGGTTTGACCCCGATTTTTACTGAACGCAACTCAAGGACGGCTTCATGGAACGACTCCAACCTCGTGGCATTGATGCGGACGGTTATATCCTCACCGTGTCCAACGTCGAGACGCAGCCACAGTTTCAGGCTTTGCTGACGGACGTTTGCATGACGCTCGCGCGGCCGGAACCTCTGCTGGACGGGATTTATCTTTATGGCAGTGTCGCGAGAGGCGACGCCGTGCCGGGGTTTTCTGACCTTGACCTAACCCTTATTCTGCACAGCCCACCTACGTCGCAGGATCTGGAAATGCTGGAGTCGAAAAGGCGCACGCTGGAAAGTCGGCATGCCGAAGTCACCAAGATCGATTTCGATATCGGTAGTCGTGCTGAAGTATTGGCACCTGACAATCGATTGAGCTGGGGGTATTGGCTCAAGCATCACTGTCGTTGCTTATGGGGCGATGATCTGACCCAACGCTTCGACCGGTTCAAGCCGTCGCGCGCTATCGCCATTGCCGTGAATGGTGACTTTGAATCCGTGCTGACCCGGTATGCCGACCTTATCGACCAGGCGACCACACCGACGCAATCGCTACGCTTGCAGCGAGAAGCTTCGCGCAAACTCATCCGGTCAACTCAAGTGCTTCGCTCTGAACAGGACCTGATGTGGCCGCAAACACTGGAAGAGCTTGTCGAGCAGTTTGTTCAGCATTACCCGAGTATGAGAATGCAGATCTCTTTTTTCTTGTCCCAGGCAAGAAACCCGGATGCCAAGCCAAAGAAATTTACGACTCAGCTCCATGATTTTTTGACCTGGATGGCTACACAAACCGGTTGAATCCATAACGCGCCTATGAAATCAGGGGCGATTCATGTACCTACAGACGGTTATCACGCATGCGATTACCGCGAAATTCGATATCCATAACCTGTTGGCTGCTCCGTGGTTTTACTGAATTGAGTGAGTCATCCTAAGCGTCTCAGGATCATCATCGAAAGATACACCTCCAAGCGACAACAGGCCTTGGATCAACTCCCCATGAATGACCGATACACCTTTTCTTATTGATGAGTGTCAGCCTCCTCTGCGGGATAAAACTCGCCCTCCTTCCCCATTTTTTTCAGCCGTTCGCGCACAATTACCTCAACGCTGGCTACGGCGGTTTGATCGTCAGGGTTGACCAACTGCAAGCACAAGCGTTGGACATTCTGATCGTGGGTGCCCTCGCTCATCATCTCGTGGGTGAAGACCTGTTCGCCACGCCATAGGCATAGCTGGGTATGCGTCCCGCCAAGCCATATTTCGTTGATTGATCCAAGGTCGGTGGTCGCTAGTTGATCGACGGTGATTGTCTTATCCATTGCGCTGTACCTTACCCATGAGTAGATACAGGTAGACTTGCCGGCATAGCGGGTCGTTCCACGCGTTGGCAGTTCAACCGGGCTAATGGTGGTTAAGCACGTCCCGGTTAGAACCAGGACAATTGACGATTGAAGGCGGACAGTACGAGCCGAGAAGGGCAATCACATGACTGATCCTGCTGTTCCACATGCAAATGGCCGCGCCTGGATCAACTTTGATCTCCCCTCCTCGGGCCGATACTGCCAGCTCACAGATGGCGTGCAGCCTACGGAACGACCGGCTGCTATCGGCCAATAGCGGACGTTTAGATTAGAGAAACAAATGTTTCTCCTTTTCTCACCGGATTCCGGGAAACTCCGCCGAGCCGGATCGGAGTATCACCTGCTCTTCGGGGGCATAGCAGCGCCCCCTCGGCGCTGCCCTTATCAAATCTGTGAGAGACCGCCGTCGACCATCAACTCGACGCCGTTTACGTAGCGGGCTTCGTGAGAGGCCAGAAACAAGGCCGAGCTGGCGATCTCATCGGGGTTGGCCATGTAGCCCAGGGGCACGATTGCAGACACATGTTCAGTAAGCGACTGGATTTGCGTTTCGTCCATCTTCAGGCCGTTGTCCATTAGCGGTGTGCGGGTGAAGCCGGGGCTCAGCACGTTACTGCGGATCTTGCGGCTTTTGAGTTCGTTGGCCCAGGTTCTGGCAAACGAGCGCACGGCCGCTTTGGAGGCGTTGTACAGGCTCAAGCCTTCCATGCCATTGCTGGAGCAGATGGATGCCGTCAGCACGATGGCAGCACCGTCTTTGAGCAGCGGCAGCAAGGTCTGTACGGTGAAGAAAACGCCCTTCACGTTGATATCGAACAGCCTGTAATAGCTGGCTTCGCTGGTCTCACCGACAGGGTTCTTTTCGCAGATGCCAGCATTGGCGAACACCATGTCGAGCTTGCCATCGCCCTGCTCTACCAGTTCTCTAAGAGCATCCAAGTCGGCCTGCCGTCTGACGTCGGAGATCACCGCAACCGCCCGTTCGCCCAGCGTGGCCACCGCGCTATGCAGCGAGGTGGCGGAACGCCCGGTGATGTAAACGCGTTTGGCGCCTTCGGCCAGTAGCGCCTGGGCGATGGCAAAGCCGATACCCGTTGAACCGCCGGTGACCACAGCGACCTGATTGAAAAATCTGCCAGACATAGTGGAGCTCCTTACTAAAGAATTTGGGGTGATCTAGAGGGACTTGGAACGAGGTACTGAGGCGTAGAGCGCGAGCAGCGCGGACAGGCTCAGGCTCAGGGCGATGCCCATCAACGCGGCAATAAAGCCATGGGCTACCGTGGCTGGGCTGTAGGCCGGCGCGGCGACGGCATAGAACAGGCCGCCGAGCACCGCCACACCGAGGGCGGCACTGGTTTGCAACGCCGAGTTGGCCAGACCGGAAACCATTCCGGAGCCACCGGCCGGGGCGCGATCGAGCATGCTGCGAATCAGGGTCGGCAATGCCCAACCCTGACCAAAGCCTAACAGCCCGACGCCTGTGATCATCAGCGCCAAGGCCGGCCGTTCACCGGCAGCCGCAGCCCCCACCGCTACGCTTAATATCAGGCAGCCCAGCACTTCCAGCAACATGCCCAGGGCCGGTACCCAACGGCCGAAGCAGCGGACCGCGGCGGGGGTGGTCAGCGGGCCAATCAGGGAGCCAACGCCAAAGGGTACGAACATCAGGCCGGTGACTACCGGTGTAGCGCCAAGGGCGTCCTGCAGGTATACCGAAAAGGTCAGAAAGAATGCTGACACCACATAGAAAAACAGCGCGCTGACCAGCCCCGCCAGCAAGCGCGGCGAACTTGCCAGTTGAGGACTGAGCAGCGGTGTACCACCGCGCCGCTGCAGGGCTACTTCATGACACCATAACCCCACGGCCACCACCGGCGCGCTCAGCAGCATCAGGCATAGCCACCATGGCCAGCCCAGCTCGCGGCCTTGCACCAGCGGCACCACCAGCAGCCCCAGCGTCAGGGCGCAGAGCAGCACGCCGAGGCGATCCACTGACACCGGCGTGGCGCTGCGGGTGTCGGGCAAAAAGGGAATGCCGACCAGGAAAACGGTGGCCACGATAGGCAGGTTGATCAGAAAAATAATTCGCCACTGCAGCCCGAAAACATCGGCCGCAATCAGCACGCCGCCCAGCACCTGAGCGATCACGGCGGCAAAGCCCAGCGCCGCGCCATAGACTGCCAACGCCCGCGAGCGCTCATGCTCGGGAAACAAGACATGGATGGACGCCAACCCCTGCGGCGCCATGGCTGCGGCGCTCAGCCCTTGCAATACCCGGCCAACAATCAGCAATGATGGCGAGGTCGCTAGCCCACAGACCAGCGAAGCCATGCCAAAGCCGGTCATGCCCGCAAGAAACACCCGGCGCCGGCCCAACAGATCTCCGAGGCGCCCACCGGTAATCAGAAAAACCGCATAGGTGGCCGCGTAGGCCGAGATCACCCACTCGATCTGAGCCGGCGTCGCCCCCAGTCCCTGGCGAATGGACGGCAGGGCCACATTGACGATAAAGAAATCCAGCGGCGGCAAGAACGCTCCGGCCAGCAGCACGGCAAAGGCCAACCAGCGCCGGGATACCGTGGCTGTGGCTGGGGTGGATAGATTCATGGCAAAGCCTCCAGAAAACGGCACGTGGCCGGCAGGTTCTAAAACGTCCCTGGCCTGGCCAGCGCACCGCTACGTACACTATTGAACGGCGTGAGGTAGGTCTGGCGACTCTGCCAGGCTAAACGTGGCCGCAGTTTGAAAGCTGGGAGGCGCTGGCGGGACTGCCATCGCTGTACATTGCGCGTTCATTTTTGTAAGGGGTGGTTGAGTGGATTGGGACGACTTACGGTTTTTCCTTGCGATAGCCCGTGCCGGCTCTCTGGGCGCTGCGGCCAAGCAACTGGGCGTCAGCCACCCCACCGTGGGCAGGCGTTTGCAGGCGCTGGAACAGGCCAGCGGCCAGGCGTTTTTCCGGCGCACCAGCGAAGGCCTGGTGCCGACCGCGATCGGCGAGGGCATCCTCTGCCTTGCAGAGGAAATGGAAAGCAGCGCCTTGGCCATCGCCCGGCGCATCGATGGTAGTGATGAACAGCCCGAAGGCATCTTGCGCATTTCTTCAGCCGACTGGTTTGCCGGCTACGTGCTAGCACCGGTGCTGAACGAACTGGTGCGCCGCAACCCTGCCGTGGTACCAGAAGTGATAGCCGGGCAGCGGCTATCGGACCTCACCCGCCGCGAAGCAGACATTGCCTTTCGCATTGTGCCGTTTGATCAGCCGGACATCGTGCAGCGCCGGCTGATGACCATGCCCTACGGCCTGTACATCAGCGCCGCCGTGCCCTTCGAGCCCGGTGCGGATGGCGCGGGCTGCAGGCTGATCCTGATGAACACCGCGCAGGCGTACTACCCAGATGTGCTGTGGCTCCAGAGCATGCTGCCCGCCGCGCGCACGGTGTTCACCAGCAGCAGCCGCACCGTGCAAGCGCAGATGTGCGCGCGGGGCTTGGGGTTAGCCGTACTGCCGCGCTTGCTGGGCGACCAACTGCCAGCCCTGACTCGCATTGAACTCAACGAAGCGCCGCCCTCTCGTGATATCTGGATGGGCTACCATCAGGACATGCGGCGCCTGGACCGCCTGCGTGCACTGGCAGAACTGGCCAGCGACATGCTCGGCAATCACTGAGGCGCCGCCAGCGCCTAGCCCGCCAGAGCGCGCCGCTGCGCACCCTGCCTGCGCAAATACAGCACCTGCGCAGTCACGCCGAGCATCAGGGCCAGTAACAGGCCGATCTGGGCACCGATCAGCAGCGGCGCATGCAAGTCCGTGACAATGGGGTGGCCGTCGGGTACACGGCGCAGCACTTCGGAGACGGTGGGCAGCATGAGGAAGAACGCCGTCACGCTGAGCAAAATGGTTTCCACGTACACCCCGGCGTGGCCCAGCGCGCGGATGCGCCCTACCCCATAGCCGGCCAGCAGCAATACCAGCGTGAGCAGTGCAATGGCGTTACTCACCGGCTGCTTGGCGATAAGAAACACCGAGCCGGCGCCCAGCAGCATAAACACCAGATACGCAAGGCCGGGCCTGGAACGGGGAACGATGCGGCCGTGACGCACGAACATATAAGCGGCCAAGGGAATGGCGGGCAGGCTACCTAGGGTATGTAGCCAACCAAGGGCTGAGATTCCGAACATGGAGCACTTCCTTCAGGTTGGATGATCGGCATAGTTCGTCACCACCGCTATTGGAGCCAAAACGCTTCTGGCCCCTCGTGGCACTGGGCTATACTTGTGGCCCTACGTTAGTCAAAGTGCGGCCAGGCCTACATGACCGATTCACCGGAACACTTGACCATTCTTCCGGAAATGCAGCTGGAGGGTTTCGCCAGCGGCGACCTCCTGTCCCAGGTGCTGGCACAAATGCGCCTGACCGGCGATCGCGTGTACTCCGCCAACCTCGCCCCCGGTGAACACTTGGAGTTGGACCGCAACAGTGCCCACGTCTGTCTGTTGCAGAGCGGCCAGTTGCGCATTCAACGCAACGACCAGCCTGCCGCGCAGGTGCAGCCCGGCGACGTGTTCCTGCTGCCCCACACCTTGGAACACCTGCAGCTCGCCGCAAGCGGCGGCCCAACCACGCTTGCTATCTGCCGCTTCTGGTTCGATGCCGGCAGCTTTCGAGCCATGCTCTTTGCCCTACCCTGGCTGATTCATATCCAGCAGGCCGACGCGGCGCCGTGGTCCGAAGGTTTGTTGCATTTCATGCTGCTGGAAGCTCATGACGTGCAGCCCGGTGGCGCGTTGATGGTCTCGCGGCTGATCGACCTTACCGTTATTCGCGTGCTGCGCACCTGGGTACAGCAAGGCGCCGCATCCGGATGGCTGGGCGGTTTGTCCGATTCGCGCATCGCCCGTGTGCTCCGCTCCATTCACGAGCAGCCCAGGCAGCAGTGGCGCATCGACGCGCTGGCGAAGCTGGCGGGGATGTCGCGCTCCAGTTTCTGCGAACGCTTCAACGCCCTAGTGGGGCGTGCGCCCCTGCGCTACCAAAATGAATGGCGACTGACGTTGGCCAGAACCATGCTGGCCACCAAAGCCAGCCGTATTGGCGACGTAGGTTTTGCGGTGGGCTATGAGTCCGAGGCGGCGTTCAGTCGTGCCTACAAAGCATTCTTTGGCCGCTCGCCACGGGACGACCATAACGCGCGCGCCGGGGCAGCCGCAGCGAGTAATTAGTCAGCGGAAACGTGGATCGTTGATAGTGTTCAGCAGGTCAGCGGCGCTCGCTCAGCGTCTGCTCCTGCCCGATAGCTGCTGGGCGTGATAGACCGCTAACGGCCAGAAGCAGACGTTCGACTGATCAGATTCAAGTGAGTAAGCTGGCGCCTCTTCCAGCGACAGGGACGAAGGCATGACAGAGATCTACAAGGGAAGCTGCCTATGCTCAGCAATCAGGTATGAGCTACTGACTACGCCAAAAGCAGTGAGTCATTGTCACTGTAGTCAATGCCGTAAAGGTCACGGTGCAGCATTCGCTTCGTATGGTAGCGTGCCCCGAAGCGCGTTACGAATACTCAACGGCGCCAGGCATATCACTAAGTATTCTTCAGAGTCTGTGCAACGTGAATTCTGTGCTCAGTGTGGTTCGACTTTGTTCTGGTCACGTTCTCAAGGTGAATTTTCCGATTGGGTTTCGATAGCACTGGGCACACTCGACACCACCTTCACGCCTCAGACGCAAAAACACGTTTATGTCGCCTCCAGAGTTCACTGGTATACGCCATCCAACTCATCGTATCAAATCGATTGACCGCAATGGCTCGTTTTCTACCTGTCGCCGCCGGCAGAAATCGGCCATAATCGGATGTATTGAACTTTTCCTCGGCTTGCGCCTTTTTTAGACTTTGACATATCTAGGAAAATCGGGGCAATTCAAATAGACGCGAATGTGTCAGAGTCGGTGGCACGTAAGGCTATAAAAGATAATTAGAACTGGTGCTTCTGAATACGAACTTCAGGGTTTAGAGCGGCAATTAGAAGAAAAAATTCCATGTGAGTATAAGTTTCTCTTGAGTCAATCTAACGGGGTGTGGCACAAGAA
>NZ_JACARS010000177.1:0-392 GCF_013386485.1 Pseudomonas sp. P7758
CTACCGGCCGGCTTGAGTGTGGTGAAGCAACAGCAACAGCAACAGCAAGATCAGAATCGGGCACGGTCAAATGTGGGAGCTGGCTTGCCTGCGATAGCATCGACTGGGCGTACCTGATCCACCGAGGTGTCTGCATCGCAGGCAAGCCAGCTCCCACAGAAAAGCAGCGCCACCCCGTAGCAGCTGTCGAGCGCCAGCGAGGCTGCGTGCTTTTGATCTTGATCTGCTTTTGATTTTGATCTGCGGGCCCCGTCAACCACGATGGCCGCAAGTAGGCACGGTGGAGCGGGTAAATCGGCAAGGATGCCGATTTAGCCGCGCCGGGCCATGGATGGCCCGTCGCGGCGGCCCGCGGAGCCGTGCCGGAGTGCGGGCATGCCGAGCCTAGGCGA
>NZ_JACARS010000178.1:0-11452 GCF_013386485.1 Pseudomonas sp. P7758
ACGAAAATAACGGATATACACCCAGCCCAACTCCCCCCCAACACAAATGTCGCATCTGAAATCAGGTCAGACTCTCGTCAATCACCAACACCAGCTTCCCGGAAATCCGATTAGTCGCCAGCTCCGCAAACGCAGCCTCGGCATCCTTGATCGGAAACGTCCTGGCCAGTTGCGGACTCAAGCGCCCCTCGGCAAACAACGGCCAAACATGCTGGCTCAAGTCACTGAACAAGTCAGCCTTGAACTGATCATCCCGACTGCGCAACGTCGACCCCAACACCTGCACACGCTTGGCCAACACCTGCGCCAGATCGATCTGCGCCTCACGCCCCCCCATCAACCCAATCAACACCCAGCGCCCATCACGCGCCACCAGCTTGAGATTCAGCGCCGCGTAATTCCCCCCCACCGGGTCAAGAATCACATCGAACGGTCCAAAATCCCTCAAGCCCTCGATGCCGTCAGTACGTACCACACCCCCCTGAGCCCCCAGCGCTTCACAGTACGCAAGGCGATCCGCCGACCCCACGCTGACCCAGCACGGGCTGCCAAACGCCTTGCACAACTGAATCGCCGCCGAGCCCACCCCACTGGCACCGGCATGCAACAACACCTTCTCGCCGGGCTTGAGGCCCGCCAACTGGAACAGGTTCAACCACGCGGTGCTGTATACCTCGGGCAACCCGGCCGCTTCCACCAGGGACACACCCTCCGGCACCGGCAGCACATGCCGCGCATCCACCACCACTTCTTCAGCCATCCCGCCGCCAGCCAGCAAGGCGCAAACCCGATCCCCCACTTGCCACGACGAACCGGCGCCGACTTCGCTGATCACCCCGGAACACTCCAGGCCCAGCACCTGGCTGGCACCGGGAGGTGGCGGATAAAGCCCCGAACGCTGTAATAAATCGGCGCGATTCAGGCCCGCAGCCGCCACGCGAATGCGTACTTGGCCTACATCGCATGTAGGACTTGGCTCTTCTTGCCACTCCACATGACCTTCAACGCCTTGCAATGCTTTCACAGTGCCTCCATAGTGAGTCTGGACTGAGCCCGTTGCTGTAGCGTCGGGCTTTTTGCATTATGCGACCGGCCCATATGGAACCGGCGACTTCAAAGACGGCCTAATATGCGTTATCAATTGCCCCCGCGTCGAATCAGCATGAAGCATTTGTTCCCCAGCACCGCCCTCGCTCTTTTTATCGGTATCGGCCTTTTGCCGCTGTCGAGCAATACGTTCGCAGCCAACAGCTGGGACAACCTTCAGCCTGATCGCGATGAGGTGATTGCCAGCCTTAACGTCGTCGAGTTGCTCAAGCGCCACCATTACAGCAAGCCGCCGTTGGACGACGCTCGTTCGGTGATCATTTACGACAGCTACCTCAAGCTGTTGGATCCCTCGCGCAGCTATTTCCTGGCCAGCGACATCACCGAGTTCGACAAGTGGAAGACGCAGTTCGACGACTTCCTCAAGAGCGGTGACCTGCAGCCCGGCTTCACCATCTACAAGCGCTACCTGGACCGCGTCAAAGCGCGTCTGGACTTCGCCATTGGTGAGCTGGACAAAGGTGTCGACAAGTTCGACTTCACCAAGAAAGAGACCTTGCTGGTTGACCGCAAGGACGCTCCTTGGCTGACCACCGAAGCCGAGCTGGACGACCTGTGGCGCAAGCGCGTCAAGGATGAAGTCCTGCGCTTGAAGATCGCCGGCAAAGAGCCGAAGGCCATCCAGGAACTGTTGACCAAGCGCTACAAGAATCAGCTGGCACGTCTGGATCAGACCCGTGCCGAAGATATCTTCCAGGCCTACATCAACACCTTCGCAATGTCCTACGACCCGCACACCAATTATCTGTCGCCAGATAACGCGGAAAATTTCGATATCAACATGAGTCTGTCGCTGGAAGGCATCGGTGCCGTCCTGCAAAGCGATAACGACCAGGTGAAGATCGTGCGTCTGGTGCCGGCAGGTCCGGCCGACAAGACCAAGCAGGTTGCCCCGGCCGACAAGATCATCGGTGTGGCCCAGGCCGACAAAGAGATGGTCGACGTGGTCGGCTGGCGCCTGGATGAAGTGGTCAAGCTGATCCGCGGGCCGAAAGGCAGCGTGGTGCGCCTGGAAGTGATTCCGCACACCAACGCACCGAACGACCAGACCAGCAAGATCGTGTCCATCACCCGTGAAGCGGTGAAACTCGAAGACCAGGCCGTCCAGAAGCAAGTCCTCAACCTCAAGCAGGATGGCAAGGACTACAAGCTCGGCGTGGTGGTGATCCCGGCGTTCTACCTGGACTTCAAAGCGTTCCGCGCCGGTGATCCGGACTACAAGAGCACCACCCGCGACGTTAAGAAAATCCTCACAGAATTGCAGAAGGAAAAAGTCGACGGCGTGGTCATCGACCTGCGCAACAACGGCGGCGGCTCCCTGCAGGAAGCCACCGAGCTGACCAGCCTGTTTATCGACAAGGGTCCGACCGTGCTGGTGCGTAACGCTGACGGCCGTGTCGACGTGCTGGAAGACGAGAACCCGGGTGCCTTCTACAAAGGGCCGATGGCGTTGCTGGTCAACCGCCTCTCGGCATCCGCCTCGGAGATTTTTGCCGGCGCGATGCAGGACTACCACCGTGCGCTGATCATCGGCGGCCAGACCTTCGGCAAAGGCACCGTGCAGACCATCCAGCCGCTGAACCATGGCGAGCTGAAACTGACCCTGGCCAAGTTCTACCGGGTTTCCGGGCAGAGCACCCAGCATCAGGGCGTACTGCCGGACGTCGATTTCCCGTCGATCATCGACACCAAGGAAATCGGCGAGAGCGCCCTGCCCGAGGCGATGCCGTGGGACACCATCCGTCCTGCGATCAAGCCTGCGGTAGACCCGTTCAAACCGTACATCGCAGAGTTGAAAGCTGATCACGAAGCCCGCTCCGCCAAGGATGCCGAGTTCATCTTCATCCGCGACAAACTGGCCCTGGCCAAGAAGTTGATGGAAGAGAAAACCGTCAGCCTGAACGAAGCCGACCGTCGTGCGCAGCACACCGACATCGAGAATCAGCAACTGGTGCTGGAGAACGCCCGCCGCAAGGCGAAAGGGGAAGCTCCACTCAAGGAGCTGAAGAAAGAAGACGAAGACGCGATCGCCGCCGAGCCTGATAAAACCAAGCCGGAAGATGATGCCTACCTGAGCGAGACCGGGCGCATCCTGCTGGACTACTTGAAAATCAGCAAGACGGTGGCCAAGCAGTAAATGATGGCGATTTAATGTGAACGCTCCTCGGAGTGTCATCAAATAGACATCATTCTGTCGTGAAATGAAGGACCTGCCAAAGCAGGTCCTTTTTTTTCGACCCGAGAAAATCATGACCATGACCGAACAGCTGAATGCATTGGGCTCAATCCTGGCTCAAGGCAGTTTGCACAGCCTGTTCCAACCCATCATTTCCCTGTCTGAACGACGCCTCATCGGTTATGAAGCCCTCAGTCGCGGCCCGTCCAACAGCCCGTTGCACTCCCCTGTCGCACTGTTCTCCGTGGCCCGCCACGCCGGGCGTCTCAGTGAGCTGGAGATGGTCTGCCGGGAAAGTGCCTGCCGGCGGTTCAGCGAGCAGAAACTGCCGGGCAAGCTGTTTCTCAACGTCTCGCCCGAATCCCTGCTGGAGACCGCCCACCAGCCCGGTCGTACCCTGCAACTGCTCAGCGACTTCGGCATCCCGCCCAGCCAGGTGGTGATCGAACTGACCGAGCAAACCCCGACCGACGATTTTCAACTGCTGCAAACCGCGCTGCACCACTACCGCGCCATGGGCTTTTCGATTGCCCTGGATGACCTGGGTGCCGGTTATTCCAGCCTGCGGCTGTGGTCGGAGCTGCGCCCGGACTACGTGAAGATCGATCGACACTTTATCGACGGCATCCACCAGGACGCCCTCAAGCGCGAGTTTGTCGGCTCCATCCTGCAAATCGCCAAGGCCTCCCGGGCCCAGGTCATCGCCGAAGGCATCGAGTTGCCGGAAGAGTTGGCGGTGCTCACGGAAATGGGCGTTGACTTGGTGCAGGGCTACCTGCTCTGCCGCCCCCAGGAACACCCGCCGCAGGAAGCGCGGTTGATGCTGCCCAAGCCCGACAACGCCAACGTCGCGCTGAACGACGAAGGCAGCGACCTCAGCGCCCTGCTCAACGAACAACCGGCCGTGGGCCAGCACACTGCCACGGCGCAGGTTTTGGAAGCCTTCCGGCGCCAGGCCAACCTCAATTCCCTGGCGGTGCTGGATGAGCGTGGCCACCCGATTGGCATCGTGCACCGGCACTCGCTGTCAGATGCGCTGCTCAAGCCGTTCGCCACCGATCTGTTCGCCCGCAAGCCCATCAGCCGCTTGATGAGTGATGACTTTCTCGCGGTGGAACTGAGCCAGTCCTTGCAGCAGGTCAGCCGCCTGCTCACCAGTCGCGCACGCCAGCGGATCGAGGAAGATTTCATCATCACCCTCAACGGCGATTATCTGGGGCTGGGCCGGGTGATCGATGTGCTCAAGCTGATTACCGAGCTGAAAATCCAGCAGGCACGCTATGCCAACCCGCTGACCTTGCTGCCGGGCAACGTCCCCATCCAGCAGTGCCTGACGCGGCTGTTGCAGCAACAACGCGAGTCTGTGATCTGCTACGTCGATATCGACAGTTTCAAGCCATTCAACGATATCTACGGCTATGGCCGGGGCGATGAAGTGCTGCTGTGCCTGGCGCAATGCCTGAACGACCGGGTAGACCCCAGCCGCGACTTCGTCGGGCATATCGGCGGTGATGACTTTTTGCTGGTGCTGGGGCCGCAGGATTGGCGCAAGCGGCTGAACCAGCTGCTGGACGACTTCCACACCCAGTGCCGGCGCTTCTATCGCAGCGAGCATCTGGACGCGGGCTGTTTCGTTGCACTGAACCGCCAGGGCGTGCACCAGGAGTTTGCGCTGCTGTCGCTGTCCATCGGCGTGGTGCATTTGTATCCACAGGCCTGTGGACAACTCGATGCCAGCCAGTTGGCGGAACTGGCCTCGCAAGCCAAGCACCACGCGAAGAACGTGGCGGGCTACAGCATTCATGTGATTGACAGCCTGGAGTTGGGCCAGGCAGAACCGCAGCCGCTCTAGATCAGAGTTGCTCCAGGCGCATCTGCGCCAACGGGTGCCCGGCTCGGGCGGCGATTTTCCACCAGCGTGCCGCTTCCAGCGGATCAGGCGCCTTGCCAAGGCTACCCGCAAGGCTCAACACCCCAATCTGGTAGGCAGCCTTGCCGTCGCCGGCCAGGGCCGCCAGCCGCAACAGTCGCACGCCTTCTTCACGGGCGCCGAGGCCCTTGCCACGAAACGTCAGGATATGTCCGTAGAAACTCTGTGCTCCTACGTCGCCCAGATTGGCCATGCGCGCGAACTGGCCTTCAAGCCACTGCCAGCCACGCGGCTGTCGCACGAACCAGGACCAATGAAACAACTTGCGCGCCAGCCAGTAACTGGCATACGCCTTGAGCTTCCAGAACACTACGCCTCCGCTGACTCGGGATAATCGTATTCAAATACTCGCACCACTTCGGATGCGTGCCACGACGCCGCGGCCACGCCATCGGACGGCCCGCAGAAGCGCCCGAGACGCTCCACGCATTCAAAGAAACCGGTACGTGGCAGGCGACTGGCGCCCTGGCTGATCACCAGGGAACTGCGCAGTGGTTGGTCGGCCTTGGCATCCAGCGCCGCCAGGTGCTCCAGCGCAGCCGTCAGGGTCTGCATGGCCGGCGTGGGAAATTGCAGGCGCTCCAGCAAGGCGCGGTAGGTCAAGAGGTGGCGCTGTCGGCGCGCCTGGTCCAGCTCGTTGAGTAACCCATCCCAATGTTGACGGCTGATGCGTACGCTCACGTTTCGTCCCTCCAACCTGCAACGCCAAGTTCCCAGGCCAGGCTGCGGCGGATGGCAGCGTCCGGCTGGCGTTCACCGCTTTCGATCAGGCCCAGGTAAGACGGGCTGATGCCCACTGTGCGCGCCAGAACCTCGATGGCCAGGCCCTTGGCCTCGCGCAGGCTTCGCAGCTGCTCCAGGGGGCGCAGATCCGGTTCGGCAGTGGCTTGGCTAATGGTCGAAGCGGGAGGCGTTGGCTGTTGCTGACCGGCAGCTTTTAACAGCGCCTGATACTGAGCCCATGGCAGAACCGCATATTCGGGCTCGCCATCCTTTGTAATTATCTGAATATCCATGACTGCCCCGTAGGATCACAACACTTACTTCGTAAGTACTTTCCTTAGGAGTGTAATCCTAACAGCCACAAAGAGCGCAGGGGGATATTCCCAAGGTTCAGTTTTTTTTCAGGTGTTCTTGCGTAAGCAGCTGAGGCGTCGCAGGAAGGCGCTCAACCACCGCAAGTTTCTCGGGGAGCTGACGCTCGCGCCAGGCGCGAAAGGCGCTCAGTTCGCCGTCGAGGGTCTTCATGACCCACGCCAGCACAGCAATGTCGTCGAGCATGCCGAACACCGGGATAAAGTCCGGGATCGCGTCAATCGGGCTCAGGAAGTACATCAACCCTGCCACTACTGAAATCAGCGCCTTGGGGCTGATGGCCCGGTACTCGCCGCGCCAGTAGGCCAGGCACAAGGCCTGGAGCAGCTTGAGGTCGTCCTTGAGCTTGCCCAGCCGGTTGCCCTGGCTCGAGCCTTTGGCGGCGACCGCGAACAGCAACGTCGGCAAGCGCCCACGGCCAAGCAGGCGAGCAGCCATGGGCAGGAAGCGGGTGAAATTAAACGGGGCTTTCATCGTCACTCCAGTTCCAGGCGACAGGAAAGGTTATCCACACAAATTGTGGATAACCTTGTGAACAGAGCCTATTTTCCAGGCTGAAAGCCACGTAATACAAGGCCTACAGTCAGATCGGGCGTTTTTTGCGCACATAAAAAAAACCCAAGAATTCATTGACTTGGAGATAATCTGCGTCTACCCGTACTCGGGTCTTTTATCAGACTGCTCTAGCCCGCATGGGTTCGGTTGAATTTGCCCTGGATTCAACTGATCGTTCCCACGCTCTGCGTGGGGATGCCGCCTGTGGCCCTCTGCGCTTGCTGTTAGCGCTAGGCTTGAGCTATGCGCAATGGTGACGCAGAGCGTCACGGGATGCATTCCCACGCAGAGCGTGGGAACGATCGCAGAGCGTGGGAACGATCGCACAGGCCAGAAACAACAACGCCCCGTCGAGACGGGGCGTTGTGTGTTCAGGCGCTGATTACTTCTTGGCAGCAGGAGCCGCAGGTGCGTCAGGAGCGTCTGCCTTGGACGGGTCCTTGATGGCCAGCAGTTCCAGGTCGAATACCAGCACGGAGTTGGCTGGAATCGCCGGGCTCGGGCTCTGGGCACCGTAGGCCAGGTCGGACGGGATGTACAACTCGACCTTCTCGCCAACGTGCATCAGTTGCAGGCCTTCGACCCAACCTGGAATCACGCCGCTGACCGGCAGGTCAATCGGGCTGCCGCGATCCACGGAGCTGTCAAAGGTGGTGCCGTTGGTGAGCTTGCCGGTGTAGTGAACAGTCACTACGTCGGTAGGCTTTGGCTGGGCACCGTCGGCTTTCTTCACGATCTTGTATTGCAGACCGGAAGCGGTGGTGACAACGCCGTCTTTCTTGGCGTTTTCTTCGAGGAATTTCTTGCCGGCGGTTGCCGACTCTTCGCTCATCTTGGCCATACGCTCTTCAGCACGTTTTTGCAGTGCGGCGAAGGCTTCGACCAGCTCGTCGTCTTTCAGCTTCTGTTCTTTCTTGCCGACGGCATCTTCGATGCCTTGGGCTACCGCTTTGGAGTCCAGGTCATCCATACCTTCTTGAGCAAGGCTTTTGCCCATGTTCAGGCCGATACCGTAGGAAGCTTTTTGCGCCGGGGTTTTCAGCTCTACGCTGGTTTGCGAATCACAACCCGCAAGTACCAGGCTAACCAGGGCCACCGCCGCCGCCAACCGATGCTGTTTCATGCTATTTCCTTGTTCGTGTGCCAAAAGGGCATTCGAGTAAAGTCGCGAGCTTATCAGGCGGCCACGACCAATGGCTACCGGCATGTGAGCAGGAAACTTCTGATAAGTTCACGTGTTTAAAAGCATTTTCATTCAATCCAGGGCCCTGCAACGGACGGCAGCAGCGCTGGAACGAGACTCATGGCCACTTGCCGCACTGCTGGCCTGATGGCATAAGAACGCTACAACTCGACAAGGATAGTTATCTTGCGCATTTTTTCCCGTGTTTTGCTGATGATTTTCATACTGCTGGGCCTGGTCCTGGCGGTGGTGCTCTATTACGTGGTCAACCCGAAGCTGCCGGTCTACGTGCCGGTGGAACAGGTGCACTATCAGGATCAATGGAGCGCCGCAGATCGCCAGACCTACTATTTCACGCCCCAGGGCACCCAGGTCAAGGGCCTGCGTTATGCCTGGTTTACCGCACTGGAGCTGCCGTTCTCCGAACAGCGTTTCGCCACGCCCGAGTACCTGGCGCGCTTTGGTTTTCTGGTAGACCCCAAGCAGGTGCCCACCGCGCAGAACCCCGGCAACCTGCCGGTGGGTTTCGCCCGGCATAAAAATGCCGGCAGCAATGATGAGTTCCTCGACATCACCTGCGCCGCCTGCCACACCGGCCAGTTGAACTTCAAAGGCCAGGGCCTGCGGATCGACGGTGGCCCGGCGCAACATGTGCTGCCGTCCAGCGTGCCGACCCTGCGCGGCGGCAGCTTCGGCCAGGCACTGGTCGCCAGCCTGGCCTCGACCTACTACAACCCGTGGAAATTCGAGCGCTTTGCCCGCACCGTGCTGGGCCATGACTACAACGACCAGACCGCAGCGCAACTGCGCCAGGACTTCAAGAAGTCCCTGAACAACTTCCTCAAAGTCGCCTGGAACGACACCCACCGCGGCCTCTACCCCACCGAAGAAGGCCCGGGCCGCACCGACGCCTTTGGCCGTATCGCCAACGCCAGCTTCGGCGACGCCATTTCCCCCGACAATTACCGCATCGCCAACGCCCCGGTGGACTACCCGCAACTGTGGGACATCTGGACCTTCGACTGGGTGCAATGGAACGGCTCGGCCCAACAACCCATGGCCCGCAATATCGGCGAAGCCCTGGGCGTCGGCGCCACCCTGGACTTCTTCGACAGCGCCGGCCAGCCGCTCCAGGGCGATGCGCGCTACGCCTCCAGCGTGCGGGTTCGCGACCTGAATACCATCGAAGAAACCCTGCAACGGCTCAAGCCCCCCACCTGGCCCGAAGACCTGTTCGGCGCCATCGACAAACCGCTGGCCGCCCAGGGTCGCGCACTGTTCGCGGAAAACTGCGCCGGCTGCCACGTGCCAGCGGTGTCCCAGGTCGATGGCCGCCCGGTGCGACAATTGAAAATGCTCCCGGTGGAGGTGATCGGCACCGACCCCGCTACTGCCAACAATATCGCTGACCACCGCTTCGACCTCAGCGCCCTGCAATGGGACCCGGCGGAGTTGGCGAAAATGAACGTCGAACTGCACCCCACGCCCACCGAGCCGCTGGACCTGCGCAGCCTCTCTTCAGCCAAAGGCCTGGCCTACATCACCGCCTTTGTCGAAGACCACGCCTACCGTGCCGCCGGTGTGACACCTGCCGAACGCCCGCGCCTGGACGGCTTCGGCCTGCCGATCGGCGTACGCGAATTGCGTGCCTACAAGGCACGGCCCTTGGCCGGGGTGTGGGCGACACCGCCGTTCCTGCACAACGGCTCGGTGCCGACGATCTACCAATTGCTCTCGCCTCAGGACGAGCGCAGCCCGACCTTCTATAAAGGCACCTTCGAATACGACCCGCGCCACCTGGGCTATCAAACCGCCGCGTTCCCCAACGCGTTCCTGTTCGATACGCGCATCACCGGCAACCACAACAGCGGCCACGAATTCCGTGCCGGGCAGCGTGGCAACGGGGTGATTGGCCGAGGCTTGCTGCCCCAGGAACGCTGGGCGCTGCTGGAATATTTGAAAGTGCTGGGCGGCCCGCTGGAACAGCAACTGCCCTGACCCAACCGACTTCGCAGAAAAGGATTTTTAAATGCTCGCTCGACTTTGGCTGCGCCTCGGCGCGTTTCTCGGCAAGACCCTGTTGTGGCTGGTGGGCCTGGGCCTGCTGGGCTGGTTGCTGTCCACCCTGTGGTTTGCCTGGCAGCACAGCGGCCCGGTATCGCCGGATGAACAGATCCCGCCGGGTGAAGCGGCCATGACCCAGGGCATCATCCAGACCGCCGTGCGCATCGTCGACCAGCACCGCGAAGGCACGCGTTACCTGCGGGATGCGCATGCCAAGGCCCATGGCTGCGTGAAGGCCGAGGTCAGCGTACTGGCGGACCTCGACCCGGCCCTGCGCCAGGGCGTGTTCGCCGAGCCGGGCAAGACCTGGCAGGCGATGATGCGACTGTCCAACGGCAATGCGTATCCGCAGTTCGACAGCATCCGGGATGCCCGGGGGATGGCGATCAAGTTGCTGGACGTGCCAGGCAAACAGCTGCTGGCGGATCAGCAGGCGCGGGGTGAGCAGGACTTTGTGATGTTCAGCCATCCGAATTTTTTCGTCAGTGATGTGGCGGAGTATGCGCAGAACATTTCGGCTCAGGCCGATGGCAAGAAAGTCATGGCGTTTTTCCCCGGGGTGGATCCGCGCAGTTGGCAGGTGCGGCATTTGTTTATCGCGCTGGCGACGTTGGCGCCGCCGCCGGTGAGTCCTACGCAGACGACGTATTTCTCGGTGTCGCCGTATAAGTTCGGGGCGGCGAATGCGAAGTTTCGGGTGGCGCCGGATCCCCAGGGGTGTCCTGCGTATGTGCTGCCTGAACAGAATCAGGACCTGCCGAACTTTTTGCGCAGTGCGTTGAATCAGCAATTGTCGACGGACCGGGTGGCGGCGTGTTTTGTGTTGCAGATTCAGCGGCAGAATCCGCAGAAGTTCATGCCGATCGAGGACACCAGCATTGAATGGAAAGAGAGTGATGCGCCGTTTGAGACGGTGGCCAAGGTGGTGATTCCGGCGCAGGATTTTGATACGCCGGCGTTGAATCTGGCTTGTGATAATCAGTCGTTTAATCCGTGGTTTGGGGTGGAGGCGCATCGGCCGATTGGGGGGATTAATCGGTTGCGTAAGGCGGTGTATGAGGCGGTCAGTGATTATCGGCATAGCCGGAATTTGTAGCTCCGCGGTGTGGGGTGCATATCCGTTGCTGCGGTTATGGCCGCTATTGGTTCCGCTCTTACAGCGGCTCACTTTTGAACAGCGCAAAAGTAAGCAAAACGCTCTTGCCCCACCACTCGGCTCCTCGCTTAGGCTCGGTGTGCCCTCACTCCGGCTTTGGACCGTGGGCCGCCGTCATGGGCCATCCCTGGCCCAGGACGGCTAACCCGGCGTCCTGCCGGGTTACCCACGCTCCAAAGCCTGCGT
>NZ_JACARS010000179.1:0-2203 GCF_013386485.1 Pseudomonas sp. P7758
GATCAGCGTGGGAGTGATCGAGCGGGGTTTGGGAAAGTTCCCCTTGGCAGGGAAAAAAGTGATGTTATATTGTAACGATAACTATCAAAGGGTATCGAATCCCTTACCGTTTTCAGCCTTCTCTTTTTGCCGTTTGCCAAGGAACGACCGATGTCCCTCTCTTCTCTCTGGCGCCTCACCCCGCTGGCCGCCGCCCTGTTGATCACCTCCCAGGCCAACGCCCTGGAACTGCAACCCCAAGTCATCACCGGCAACCCGCTGGGCAGCGAAACCCTCGCCTCGCCCACCACCGTGCTCGAAGGCGATGACCTGACCCTGCAACAAAAAGGCAGCCTGGGTGAAACCCTGAACAAGCAGCCCGGTGTGTCGTCGTCGTACTTCGGCCCGGGGGCCAGCCGGCCGATCATTCGTGGCCAGGATGGTGACCGCATTCGCCTCCTGCGCAACGGAGTCGGCGCGCTGGATGCCTCGTCGTTGTCCTATGACCACGCGGTGCCGCTGGACCCGGTCAACGTCGACCGCATCGAAATCGTGCGCGGCCCGGCCGCCCTGCTCTACGGCGGCAGCGCCATCGGCGGCGTGGTCAATACCTTCGACAACCGCATCCCCACCGAAGCCATCGAAGGCATTCACGGTGCCGGTGAATTGCGCTACGGCGGCGCCGACACCACCCGCAGCAGCGCCGGCAAACTGGAAGCCGGCAACGGCACCTTCGCCTTGCACCTGGACGCCAGCGCGCGGGAATTCAACGACCTGAAAATCCCCGGTTTTGCCCGCAGCCGTCATGCACCGCCAAGCGAAGACGGTGAAGGCAAGAACGGTCGCCTCGGCAACAGCGACGGACGCCAGGACGGTGGTGCAGTCGGCGGTTCCTACACTTGGGACGACGGTTACGCCGGGCTGTCCTACAGCAACTACGACAGCAACTACGGCTCCCCGGCCGAGCAGGACGTACGCATCCGCATGAAGCAGGATCACTACGCCTTTGCGTCCGAAATCCGCAACCTGCAAGGCCCTTTCACCTCGGTCAAACTCGACGCCGGCTATACCGACTACAAGCACATGGAAATCGAAGGCGGCGAGACCGGCACCACCTTCAAGAACAAGGGCTACGAAGCCCGGGTGGAAGCGCGACACTTGCCGATCGGGCCGTTCAACGGCGTGGTGGGCGCCCAAGTCAGTCGCAATGAATTCTCGGCCCTGGGTGAAGAAGCCTTCGTGCCGCAGACCGATACCAACGCCGGCGCGCTGTTTATCCTCGAAGAAATGCAGGCCTCCGAGCGCCTCAAGCTGAGCCTCGGCGGGCGCCTGGAACACACTAACGTCGACCCGGACGGCAAGGGCAACGCACGCTTCGTCAATGCCGACAAATCCGCCGACTTCACCGCCGGCAGCCTGTCGTCCGGCGCGGTGTACACCCTCACGCCGATCTGGTCCCTGGCCGCCACCCTCGGCTACACCGAACGTGCCCCGACCTTCTACGAGCTGTATGCCAACGGCGCTCACGTCGCCACCGGCACCTATGAACTGGGCGACGCCAACCTGTCGAAAGAAAAAGCCGTGTCCAGCGACCTGGCACTGCGCTTCGACAACGGCACCCACAAGGGCAGCTTCGGCGTGTTCTACAGCCACTTCTCCAACTACATCGGCCTGCTGGGCAGCGGTCGCACCTTGAATGACGAAGGCGAGGAAGACGCCGGCGGCATCCCTGAGTACAAATATTCCGGTGTGCGTGCGCGTTTCGCAGGCTTTGAAGCCCAGGATCACATCAAGCTGGGGGAAGGTGCGTACGGCAAGTTTGCGCTGGAACTGTCGGGCGACTACACCCGTGCAACCAACCTGGACACGGGTGAAGCGTTGCCCCGCATTGCGCCGTTGCGTTTGAACAGCGGCCTCTTGTGGGAACTGGATCGCTGGCAGGCGCGGATTGATGTTGAACACGCGGCGGGCCAGGGGCGGGTGCCGGATAACGAAAGCGGTACCGACGGCTACACCACGTTGGGCGCCAGCGCCGGCTACCGCTTCAATGTCGGCGGCAGCCAGTGGCTGGCGTTCGTCAACGGCGAGAACCTGACGAACCAGACCGTGCGCTACGCCAGTTCGATCCTGCGGGACATCGCCCCGGCGCCGGGTCGAAGTGTGCAGGTCGGGTTGCGCACCACCTTCTAACTGACTGCACTCGGTTAAAACTGTGGGAGCGGGC
>NZ_JACARS010000179.1:2315-4732 GCF_013386485.1 Pseudomonas sp. P7758
GCCGTGTACAGCCGCGCCATCCCCGCCCCGATATTGAACGACTGCTCGCCCCACAACGGCGGGTACACCAACTCGCCATCCGCCCGCGTCAACCCTTGGCCATTGTCGCCATGGCACACCGCGCATTGCCGGGCGTACACCTGCCTGCCATTCTGCATATCCGGCTTGATCGCCGGGTCGACCTTGCCCACCCCGCGCCCGGCGACTTTATCTTCGGGCCTGGTGTTGTTTTTCATCCAGTCGAAGTACGCCACCATCGCCTGCATATCCGCCGATTCCGCTGGCAACGGCTTGCCATTCATCGAGCGACGGAAGCAGCCGTTGATCCGCTCTTCCAGGCTCACCACCTTGCCCGCACGCGGCGCATAGCTCGGGAAAAATGCCGAGACGCCCACAAACGGCGAACCATCCGCCACGGTGCCGGCGTTGAGATGGCAGCTGGTGCAGTTCAGCGAGTTGCCCACGTTATTGGGCAGCAGTTCCTTGGTCTGCAGGTGCAGGCGCATGCCGCGTACCACCTGATCGGCATTCGGCGCCGCCAACAATTCGGCCAGGCGTGGGGTTTCAAACGCTGACGAATCGGTGGTGACCGGGTTGAGCTGGCCGCGCATTTTCTTCACTTGGGCAGCCGTGACAGGCGTGCCTTCGTTGCCCCAACTGCTGCGCGCGAAACTGAGGATTTCAGCGATTTCCTGATCCGCCAACCGCGCAAACCCAGGCATGGTGTAGACCCGTGGATGGGCTGCGGTCTCGGCGGTTTCCCAACCGGTGAGGGTGATGTGCAGCAGTGACGTCGGGTTGTTCGAGGCAACGCTCGGGTTGCCGGCCAACGGCGGGAACAGCCCTTTCACCCCGCCGCCATCGCTGCGGTGGCAGTCACTGCAAAACTGCATGTAACCCAGGCCACCACGGCTGGTGAACAAGTCCTTGGGCGGTGCGGCGGGTTCGTGGGCCACGGCGGGCATCGGCAGGTCGTCCTTGCCCGGCGGCAGGGATTTGAGATACGTCGCGATGGCGGTCAAATCGGCATCGGTGAAGTGTTGGGTACTGTGATGAATCACATCCGCCATGTTGCCCGCGACCGTGGCAAAGCGGTTCTGCCCGGTCTTGAGCAATTGCACGGTGTCGTCCACCGTCCACAGGTTGCGCAGGCTCAAGGCGCGCCAGTGCTCGACAGTCTCACCGGCCAGGTAATGCCGGCCACTGCGGCCCGCGTCGCTCATGGCTTTTTCCTGGAAGGCGATGCCGCGCGGGGTGTGGCACGAGCCGCAGTGGCCCAGGCCCTGGACGAGGTAGGCGCCACGGTTAAGCACGTCATCCTTCGCCGGGTCCGGCACGAATGGTTGCTTGTCGAGAAACGCCAAATTCCACAACGCCAGGCCCCAGCGCTGGTTGAACGGGAAGCCCATCTCGGCGTCCAGGTTGGGTTTGTTCACCGCCTCCACGCCCTGCATCAGGTAGGCGAACAAGGCGCGCATGTCGCCTTCGCTCATCTTCGCGTAGGACGGGTAAGGCATCGCCGGGTACAGGTTCTGCCCGGCCGGCGTCACGCCTTCACGCATCACCCGGTCGAACTGCTCGAAGGTGTACTGGCCGATGCCGGTGTCACGGTCCGGGGTGATGTTGCTCGAATAGATCGTGCCCATCGGCGTGCCCAGTTCCAGCCCGCCGGCCATCTGCGCGCCTTGCCTGGCGGTGTGGCAGGCGATGCAGTCGCCCAGTTGGGCAACGTATTTGCCCTGTTCGATCAGCGTGGGGTCGGCTTCGTTGGCGTGCAGGGGAAGGGAAAGGCACAGCACCACCCCCACAAGGCCCAGACGTGACAGGGGAAAAATCATCGCACTATTCCTTTAATAACCCGGCCTGGGGCGGTCCCCTCGGCGCAGGTCTGCAATCGTTTTTATTGGGTCATCAGGCAGATAACCGGGGCATGGCCAGCCCCAGCTTTGTTGTAGCGGATTTTTTGCGCGCGGCCCTTGATGTGGATCAGGCGGCATGTTCTACAGTGGAACTGAAATTGACTAATTGACGCGGGCATCGATGTCGGCGAGGAGAGCAAGGATGCGTTATTCACCCTTTGTGGGGCGCATTGGCGGCGAATCCGTCAGTGCCTGGGATATTCACTACGCCGCCGCCGAAGCCCAACTGCGTGGCGAAGACGTGATTGTGCTCAGTGTCGGCGACCCGGATTTCGCCACACACAGCGCGATCTGTGAAACCGCCGTGGACGCCCTGCGCGCCGGCGACACCCACTACACCCCTGTGCTCGGCCGCCCGAAACTGCGGGAAGCCATCGCGGCCCGGCAGAGCCTGCTGCAAGGGATTACGGTGCACGCCGACAATATCGCCCTGGTCGCCGGCGCGCAGAATGGCCTGTTCGCGGCCTGCTTGTGCCTGTTCAGCCACGGCGATGAAGT
>NZ_JACARS010000180.1:0-13249 GCF_013386485.1 Pseudomonas sp. P7758
GTGGCGCTTGTGAGGATCAGTTAACAGCAGGCGAAAAAAAGCCGGCTGATCAGGCCGGCTGGGGGTGAACCGCGAACGACAGGGGTTACGCGCGGTTTTCCATCAGGCGGTCAGCGCCACCTTCAGCTACACGGTTTTCTTGAAGACGGTCAGCACCACCTTCGGCTACGCGGTTTTCTTGAAGACGGTCAGCGCCACCTTCAGCTACACGGTTGCCCTGGAGACGTTCAGCGCCCCCTTCAGCAACACGACGTTCCAGCAGGCGATCAGAACCACCTTCAGCAACACGACGTTCCAGCATACGGTCAGACCCACCCTCAGCCACGCGGCTGTCCATCAGGCGATCCGCGCCGCCTTCAGTGAGGGCAGGTTGGGTAAAGGCGCTTACAGCAAGTACCGAGAAAGCGAGGCTAAGCAAGAGTTGGCGTTTCATGAGGGTGTGCTCCGGGAAAGTCGTTGGTTGGTATGGATGCGATGTTACGCGGCAGATTTTTTAAGAGAACTTCATTGGGCTGATGGTGACTATCGACGCCAGCGATGGCCCGTTTTCCCGGGCCATCGCGTCGCTCATCACGGCATTTCTGGCAGTTCCCGAGGGCGCAGGTCGAACACCAGCACCTCGGCGTCCTCCCCACGGCTCAGGTGAATCTCCCGCTCATCGCGCACTCGGGCGCCGTCGCCTTCGTGCAAGCGCTGGCCATTGACTTCAACGCTGCCCCGCGCCACATGGATGTAGGCGTAGCGTTCCGGGGCCAGCGGCAGGCTGGCGGTTTCAAAGCCGTTGAACAGCCCGGCATACACCCGCGCGTCCTGGCGCACGCCGAGGGAGCCGTCGGTGCCTTCCGGCGAGATGATCAACTGCAACCGGCCGCGTTTTTGCGCCTCGGTGAAGTGCTCCTGCTGATAGCGCGGTTCGGCGCCCGCCACCTCCGGCACGATCCAGATTTGCAGGAAGTGCACGCCCTGGGTGTGGCTGTGGTTGAACTCGCTGTGGGCCACGCCGCTGCCGGCGCTCATCAGTTGCACGTCGCCGGGGCGAATCACCGAACCGGTGCCCAGGGTGTCCTTGTGTTCCAGGGCGCCTTCGAGCACATAGGAGAAAATCTCCATGTCGCGGTGCGGGTGTTGGCCGAAGCCCTTGCCGGCGGCAACCCGGTCATCGTTGATCACCAGCAGGTCGGAAAAACCCTGTTCTTTGGGATTCCAGTAGTTGGCGAACGAGAAGGTGTGGAACGACTTCAACCAACCGTGATTGGCGGCGCCGCGTTCCGAGGCTTTGCGAAGGGTCAGCATGGGGTGTTCTCCTCAAGGGAAGCCTGGCTGCGAGATGCAGGGCTTCGGTGTGAGGAGAAGATTACTGGTTAACGATAGGTTGATTAAGAAGCTGAAATCGGAATGACTGTCTCTTTTAGATTGACGATCGCCAGCTGTGCCGTCCGCAGATGATGGCGGTAGCGCAGCTGAAGTTTGCGCCAGGCCATCGGGTTCACGCCTTCGCTGCGGCTGAACAGGTGACAGAAGTGCGCCTGGTCGCAGAACCCGCATTCCTGGCTGATCTGCGTCAGGCTCAGGGCGGAGCCGGTGATCAGCACCTTGGCCTGCTTGATGCGTTGCTGGCGAATCCATTCCTGGGGCGATACACCGGTGGTGCGCTTGAAGGCCCTGGAGAAATGGCTGCGGGACAGCTCACAGGCGCGAGCCAGTTCCGTCACCTCCAGGGGGCCAGCAAGATTGGCGAGGATCAATTGCTTGACCCTCTGTTCCCGCTCTGAACACAGGGTTCCGGTTGCAGCTGCTGGTTGAGCCATGATCGCTATCCGTGGTCGATGGGCGCTTGTTTTCACACACCTTACCGGTGAATGAATCCCCAGTGTAGACCGCTGCAAGCATCTGTTGAACTGAGCACATGCATGCAATTTTTCTGGATCGGGCCGTCGCACACTAGCGCGAACGTTCAAGCATCCAGGGGAAGGGCACGATGGACTCAACAGCACAAGGCGGGCCGGACGAGGTCGTGACCCTGGTGGTCAAGCACCGCATAAAACCCGGGCTTGAAGCCGACTACGAAGCCTGGCTGCGACGCATCGTGCGTATTGCCGGTGAGCGTCCCGGGCACCTCGGCGTCGATGTGGTGCGCAGTAAACAGGGCGGGTTGGCGCTATTCACCTGCGTGCTGCGTTACCGCTCCACCGAAGACCTGGAGCGCTGGCTCGATTCGCCGCAGCGCCTGGAGCTGATCAACCAAGCCGCACCGATGCTGGCCGACGGCGACCAGACCGAAGTCGGCGCGGTCAACGAGTTCTGGTTCTCGCCCCTGGCCGATGCTGCCGCCAAGCCGCCGCGCTGGAAACAGGCAGTGGTCACGCTGCTGGTGATCCTGCCGCTGACGTTGCTGGTGCCGATCATCTGGGGCCCGGTACTGCGGCTGCACCCGTTCCTGTCCAACTACATCGTCGCCACCTTCCTGGTCACCCTGACCATCGTTGTACTGGTGGTTTACCTGCTGATGCCGGCGGCCACCCGCCTGTTCGCGCCCTGGCTTGAAGCCTCTGTAAAGGAAACCCTATGAACGCCGACCTGATTCTGTTCAATGGCCAGTTCCACACCGTGGACCGTGAAAATCCCCGCGCCACGGCAGTTGCGATCCACCAGGGACGCTTCGTCGCGGTGGGCACCGACGGTGAAGCCATGGCCCTGCGCGGCAGTGGTACCCAGGTCATCGACCTCAAGGGTCGCACCGTCATCCCTGGCCTCAACGACTCGCACCTGCACCTGATCCGTGGCGGCCTGAACTACAACCTCGAACTGCGCTGGGAAGGCGTGCCGTCACTGGCCGATGCCCTGCGCATGCTCAAGGATCAGGCTGACCGCACGCCCACGCCGCAGTGGGTGAGGGTGGTGGGCGGCTGGAACGAATTCCAGTTCGCTGAAAAGCGCATGCCCACCCTCGACGAACTTAACCAGGCCGCCCCCGACACGCCGGTGTTCGTGCTGCACCTGTATGACCGCGCCTTGCTCAACCGCGCCGCCCTGCGCGTGGCTGGCTACACCAAGGACACACCGAACCCGCCCGGCGGCGAGATCGTGCGCGACCACAACGGCAACCCCACCGGCATGCTGGTGGCGCGGCCCAACGCGATGATTCTCTACGCGACCCTGGCCAAGGGCCCGAAACTGCCCCTGGAATACCAGGTGAATTCCACCCGCCAGTTCATGCGCGAACTCAACCGCCTGGGGCTGACCAGTGCCATCGACGCCGGCGGTGGTTTCCAGAACTATCCCGACGATTACTCGGTGATCGAACAGTTGGCCAAGGACCAGCAACTGACCGTGCGCATCGCCTACAACCTGTTCACCCAGAAGCCCAAGGAAGAACTCAGCGACTTCAAGAGCTGGACCGGCAGCGTGACCCTGCATCAGGGCGACGACTATCTGCGCCACAACGGCGCGGGCGAAATGCTGGTGTTCTCGGCGGCCGACTTCGAAGACTTCCTCGAACCACGCCCAGACCTGCCGCTGACTATGGAGCAGGAACTGGAGCCGGTGGTGCGCCACCTGGTGGAACAGCGCTGGCCGTTCCGCCTGCACGCCACCTACAACGAGTCGATCTCGCGGATGCTCGACGTGTTCGAGAAGGTCAACCGCGACATCCCGTTCAACGGCTTGCCATGGTTCTTCGACCACGCCGAAACCATCACCCCGCAGAACATCGAGCGCGTGCGGGCGCTGGGCGGCGGCATCGCGATCCAGGACCGCATGGCGTTCCAGGGTGAGTACTTTGTGGAGCGCTACGGCGCCAAGGCCGCCGAGGCCACGCCGCCGATCAAACGCATGCTCGCCGAAGGCGTGCCGGTGGGCGCTGGCACCGACGCCACCCGGGTGTCGAGCTACAACCCCTGGACCTCGCTGTACTGGATGGTCAGCGGCCGCACCGTCGGCGGGCTGGAACTGCACGCCGAGGGGCTGCCCCGGCTGACGGCCCTGGAACTGTTCACCCACGGCAGCGCCTGGTTCTCCTCCGAGCAGGGCAAGAAGGGCCAGATCAAGGTCGGCCAACTGGCGGACGTGGCGGCACTGTCGGCGGACTTCTTCAGTGTCGACGAGGAAGCCATCAAGTGGATCGAATCGGTACTCACCGTGGTCGGCGGCAAGGTGGTCTACGGCGCCGGCGACTTTGAAGATTTCGCACCACCCAGCGTGCCGGTGCTGCCGGACTGGTCGCCGGTGGTCAAGGTCCCGGGCCACTGGCGCCCGGCGTCAGCGCTGCAAGCCCAGGTGCACCAATGCAGCGGCCCCTGTGGCGTGCATTCCCATAGCCATGAACGGGCGCGTCTCTCGAACGTGCCGGTCAGCGACTTCCAGGGTTTCTGGGGCGCGTTTGGCTGCTCGTGTTTTGCCTTCTGAATCAACCCCCAAAGGAGTGTTCCCATGACTTACAAACGCCTGAACAAAGATGACGCCGTGGTCCTGCTGGTGGATCACCAGACCGGCCTGATTTCCCTGGTGCAGGACTTCTCGCCCAACGAGTTCAAGAACAACGTGCTGGCCCTGGCGGACCTGGCCAAGTTCTTCAAGCTGCCGACCATCCTCACCACCAGTTTCGAAAGCGGCCCCAACGGCCCGATGGTGCCGGAGCTGAAAGAACTGTTCCCGGACGCGCCGTACATCCCGCGCCCTGGCCAGATCAACGCGTGGGACAACGAAGACTTCGTCAAGGCAGTGAAAGCCACCGGCCGCAAGCAACTGATCATTGCCGGTGTGGTGACCGACGTGTGCGTAACCTTCCCGACGTTGTCGGCCCTGGCTGAAGGGTTTGAAGTGTTTGTGGTGACCGATGCGTCGGGCACCTTCAATGAGACCGTGCAACAGGCGGCGTGGGCACGCATGACGGCGGCCGGTGCACAGCTGGTGAACTGGTTCTCGGTGGCCTGCGAGCTGCAGGTGGACTGGCGCAACGACATGGAAGGCCTGGCGAATCTGCTGTCGCCGCGTATTCCCAACTATCGCAATTTGATGAACAGCTACTCGGCGCTGACGGCCAAATAAACCGCTCTCTGATATGCAGGTAATCCAATGTGGGAGCGGGCTTGCTCGCGAAGGCGGTGTGCCAGTCAATACATGTACCGATTGACCCACCGCCTTCGCGAGCAAGCCCGCTCCCACATTTTGATTTGTGGTGTGGCGACTGACCGGCTATAAAACAGCCCAGCGTCCACCGAGAAGCGACAATGAACCCCTTCGAAGACATGCGCCTGTTTTGCCAGGTCATGGAATCCGGCAGTTTCACCGCTGCCGCCGAGCATCTTGGCCTGTCCAAGCAATTTGTCAGCCGCCGCCTGATCCAGCTGGAAGAACGCCTCGGCGTACGCCTGCTCAACCGCTCCACCCGCCGCCTGGACGTCACGCCGCTGGGCCAGAGTTACTACGAATCCGCCCTGCGCCTGCTCAGTGAAGTCGAGCAAGTGGAGCAGGGCATCGCCGGGCAAAACACCGAGCCCCGAGGCACCATTCGCCTGAGCGCGCCTTTGTCGTTTGCCATGGCGCACCTGGGTTGCCTGTTGCCGCTGTTCCTGCAACGCCACCCTCACGTCACCGTGGAAGTGGACCTCAGTGACCGCCCGGTAGACCTCATCAGCGAGGGCTACGACCTGGTGCTGCGCATCGGCACCCTCGAGGATTCGACCCTGATCGCCCGACGCATCGCCAGTGTGCAGCGCGTCTACTGCGCCAGTCCCGACTACCTGGCCCGCCACGGCACGCCGCAGAGTCCCGATGACCTGGCCGATCACGCATGCCTGCCTTACGGCCATGGTCGCCAGGTGCAATGGCACTTCAAGGTCGATGGCAAACCCCACACCCGCAACGTCAGCGGGCGCATGCGGGTCAACAACGGTGAGCTGCTGCGGGATGCCGCCGTGGCCGGGTTGGGCATCACCTATCTACCCCATTTTATCGTTGCCCAGGCCTTGCAGGACGGCCGCCTGGTGACGCTGCTGGAAGACTGCGCGCCCGAACCCCTGACCCTTTCCGCCGTTTACCCCCAGCACCGCCAGAGCTCGCGCCCGGTGCAGGCGTTGATCGAGTTCCTGCGTGAACGCCTGGCCGGCGGTTGTTGAATCAGAACGCGTACTGCACCCGGCTGTAGTAATACCCGCCGGTAAACCCGAACGGCGAATAGCTGCCCCAGTTATCGCCGAACGACGAGTTCTTCACGCCGATGTGATCCGGGTATCTGTCGAACAGGTTCTGCGCACCTACGGCCACCGTCAGCTGTTTGCTGATCGCGTAGGCCACGTCGAGGTCAGTGATCCACTTGGCCGAATACGTGCGGTCCAGGCTCGCGTCGCTGGAGCTGTTGACCTCGGTGTAGGTGCCGTAGCGAGTCAGGCGCAGGTTGACGTCGAAGTCGTGGATCGCCCAGTCGGCGGAGAAGATCATCTTGCTGCTGGGTGAGGTCTTGGTGATCAGTGCCCGTGACTGGCGACCCATCAACTGGAAGTTGCCCAGGGCGGCGAGCTGCGCCGGGGTGTCGTTGACGCTGAGGATCTGCGTGTGGTTGTAGTTCAGCGCCGCCGTCCATTTCACCGAGCCGTAGCGGTCGAGGTTCTGCCGGTAGTTGCCCACCACGTCCACCCCGGAGGTGCGGGTGTTGGCGCCGTTGGTGAAGTACTGCGCGCCCGCCGTGGCCGGTACGCCGATGCTGTCCAGCAGGGAGGCAATGCCCGGGCCCTGGAAGCGTTCGCTGAGCACCAGGCGGTCCCGCAGGTTGATCACGTAGCCGTCCACCGTGAGGCTCAAGTCATCGCTTGGGGTCACGGCGAAACCGAGGCTGAAGTTGGTCGAGCGCTCCGGCTTCAGTGACTTGGCACCCAATGCCTGGGCGCCGGCGGAATCCACCGGCAGGATCACGTAGTTATACGACTGGTACACGCCATTGATGGTGTCGAACCCGGTGGAGCGTGCGGTGAAGATCTCGTTGGCCAGGGACGGTGCGCGAAAGCCGTTGCTCACGGTGCCGCGCAGGGCGAACACCGGGTTGAACGCATACCGCGTGCTGAGCTTGCCGCTGCGGGTACCGCCGACGCCTTCGTTGTAATGCTCGTAGCGCCCGGCCACGCCGACGTACCACTGCTCGGTGGGGTAGAACCCGAGGTCGACATAGCTGGCGACGCTGTTGCGGCTGACCTTCTGCGCGTCTTCCGGACGGATGCCGTTGGTGACCTGGGCCCCCGGATCGGGACGCTGCCCGGCACGCGGATGGCCTGCCGGGAACACGTAGCCGCCATCGATATAGGAAGCCTCTGAGCCGGCGCGGGTCTCGTAGCTTTCGCGCCGGTGCTCCAGGCCGAACGCGACGTCCAGCGGCTTGGCCAGGCCGATCTCGTAGGTGTTTTTCAGGTCGAGGTTGGTGGTGAGCTGGTCGGCGATGTAGATCCCGGAGGTGAACTTGTTCGGTGTGCTTTCGCCCAGGGACGGGTTCTGGTTGTCGTAGGTGCGCTGCTTGGCGTAGTTGCGCCCGTAGGTGCTGCTCAGGTCCCAACCCCAACCGCCGCCGAGGTCATTGCCCTTGGCACCGAAGGCCGATTGGAAGTCGGTCTCGTTGACCAACCAGTACGGGCTGTAGCCATCGGGGTATCCATTGGGCCCGGTGGTGATGGTATTGCGGCCGTTGGGCAGGCGGAAGTTCTGGCCGTCGTTGTTCTCCCGGGTGGCCAGGGTGGAAAACGAGTACAGCGTCAGGTTGTCGTTCAGCGGCAGGTCGAGGTTGTACGCCACATCGCCCAACTGGCTGCGGGGCGAGCCGTAGCCTTTGTAGGTGTGGTGGCTGGAGGTGGCTTCGCGCGGGTCGGGGGAACCGTCCGCCAGCGGGTAGTAATGGCTGCTGTAGCCGTTGCTGCCGGCCTTGTTGTCGCGCTCCTGGTAGCGGGTGTCGAGGGACACGTTGAGCACCCCGGCTTCCCCCACCTGGAAGCCATAGTTCAGCGCCTCCTGGCCGGTGCCGCGCTTGCCGTCGTAGTTCTGGCCCAGGGTGGTGTCGGAACTGCCGCCGGTGGTCTGCTTGAGGATGATATTGATCACCCCGGAAATCGCATCCGAGCCGTATTGCGCCGCTGCACCGTCGCGCAGCACCTCCACATGGTCGATGGCAGCCACCGGGATCAGGTCGAGGTCGCTGGGGGCCGCGCCGCTGTTGATGCCGTTGATGTTCAGGGTGGCGCTGGTATGGCGGCGTTTGCCGTTGACCAGCACCAGTACGTGAGAGGCGGTGAGGCCGCGTAGGGTGGCCGAACGCACCACGCCGCTGGCATCCCAGCCGGCGCGGTCGGGCAGGTTGAACGAGGGGATGAGCTTGCCCAACGCTTCGAGCAAACTCGGCTTGCCCACGGCCCGCAGTTGTTCGCCGCTGATCACATCAATCGGCGTGGGGCTGGTGGTGACGGTGCGTTGTTCGGCGCCACGGTTGCCGGTGACCACCACGGTGTCGAGGGTGGGGGAGCGGTCTTCGGCAGATTCGACGCCGAAGGACGCCAGGCCGCACGCCAGCGAGAGCGGCAGGAGTTTCAGATGATTGTACCGATGTAGCCTTTTACGGTGAGCGAGCTTGCTGTGGCCAGGGAGCTTGCTGTGGTGAGGAAGCTTGCTGTGACGAGGGAGCTTGCTGTGGCGAGGGAGCTTGCTCCCGCTGGGCTGCGTAGCAGCCCCAATACCGTCGCCACAGTCTTCCGGGGAAATTGCGGAGTCAGGCTTCAGGGCCGCTGCGCGCCCCAGCGGGAGCAAGCTCCCTCGCCACAACGGTGCCGTCAGCCAGTTGAATTTTCGCATGAGAGTGGAGCTCCTTGGTCTCGAGTGATGTCCCTGTCAGCGTTTGCGCGCGGCAACCGCTTCGATTTCTACCAGCCCGCCGGGCAATGGCAACGCGACGACTTGCACCGCGGTGCGCGCCGGTTTTTTCGGCTGCTCGGCACTGCCGAAAAACGGCGTGTAGCCTTCCTGCAACCCGGCAAAGTCGAGCTTGCCGCCCTTGGCTGGATCGCCCACCAGGAATATCCGCAGCTGCACCACATCTCCCAAATCCAGGCCCTGGCCTTGCAGCACACCCTTGAGCTTGTTGAGGATCGACGTGGTCTGGATGGCCGTGTCGCCATAGGCGGCAAACGAGTCTTTCGGCGCCTTGGGGTCATGCAGGTCGGCCAGCAACCCACTCACAAACAGCAGCTCGGTCTGCGGCGGCACCGACACCGCCAATGAGATCGGGAAATTCGAGTTCGGCAGCGGCACGCGCTTGATCTCATCGGCGTGGGCGGCAAGGGTGGTGGCGGTCATCAGCAGTCCTGCAAAAAGCGTCTTCATCGGTTCATTCCTTGAGAGAGAAAAGTCAGGCGGCGACGCCCGGTTGCTGGCGTTCGGCATGCCGGCCGATCAGCGAGACGATGCGCCGCGCCGAATCGGCGGCGCTGTTCTGCCAGATGCCGACGCCGCCGTGGGCGAGGGCGTCGCTGGCCAGGTACGTGCGGCCCTGGGGCTCGTTGAGCAGGCGGTAGGCGCTTTCGCCGACCTCGTCGTTGACGATCCACGGGCCCTTGCTGTAGCTGACTTTCGACCAGTTGATCGCCACCGGTTTTTGCAGCTTGGCGCTGTGGCCGGGGTGCAACAGCTCCACCGCCTGGCGTGAGGAGGCGAACTGTTCGGCCAGGGATTTCTGGCTGAAGGCCTGGGCCGATTCACTGGTGTTGTAGGCCGCCACCAGAATCCCCTGGGCGCTGTTGAGGCGGTCGCTGGGGTACCACAGGCCTTTGACTTCATGGTCGAGGTACGACAGGCCGCCGTAGATGTTGAAGTCGGTTTCCCAGAAGCGCGGCGCCTGCCAGGCCACCTTGTTGGCCTGGTCGCTTTGCGCGGTCTGGATCGCCTGCTTGAAGGGTGCCGTGAAGTTGGTTGGCAGCTTGGCCAGCAGCGGCAAGGGCACGGTGACAATCGCATAGTCGGCACTCAGCACCTGGGTCTTGCCGCTGATGCGGTCGCGGTAGGTGATTCGGCTGCCTTGCTCCGAGGTCTGGATATCGCTGACTTCGGCGTTGAAGCGCACCGCATCTTTCAGATGCTCGTAGAAGGCATACGGAATGCGGTCCATGCCGCCCAGCGGCTGGAACATGGTGGAGGAAAACTCCGGGATTTCATCGAACACCAGCGCGCCCCACAGCTTGGGATTGAGCAGGGTCTGCAGCTCCAGCGGCGCGCGGGTCACGCCGGTCTGGTCGCCGGCGCCGGGCACGCGGGTGTAGCCGGAGCGCACCGAACCCTTGTATTGCAGGTCGCCGTTGAGGTCGCCGTACACTTTGAGGAAACTCAGCAGCGCCTTGCGGTCATCCACGCTCAGGTCCTGGTCCAACGCCTTGCGGCTGACTGTGCGGGCCAGCAGTTCCGAGAGCTGGCCACGGGTGTCATTGACCGCCTGGCGCAACTGGAACGCCGGCTGTTGCGTATCCGGCCGGGCCAGGGCGTTGCGGCTGCTGTTGACCAGTACTTGCAGCTCCACACCCAGCTCGCGGCAGTAGCCGAGGATCGTCTGGTGGTGGCTGGGAATACGCGCGGGGCCGGCGTTGAAAAACTGCCCGTCATCAAAGTCGACGGTCTGGCTGACGCCGTCGTCGAAATCGACCTTGGTGCCTCGGCGCAGGGTCCAGTTGCGTCCACCCACCCGGTCGCGGGCTTCCAGGATCGTCACGTTGAACCCGGCCTTGCGCAGCTCATAGGCGCTGACCAGCCCGGAGATCCCGGCGCCGACCACCACCACCTGCTTGCCTTTGCCGGTGCTGCCCAATTGCAGCGGGGTAAAGCTCGATGCCACCGCCTGAGGCGTCAGCCCCAGCGCGCCCAATGCGCTGACAGCGGCGGAATAACCGCCCACGGCGGCAATACGGGAAATCAGTTCCCTGCGGGTAAAAGCCATGATTCGCTCCTTGAGATAGCGGTTTGTCA
Organism: Pseudomonas sp. P7758; assembly: GCF_013386485.1. Classification (NCBI taxonomy): domain Bacteria; kingdom Pseudomonadati; phylum Pseudomonadota; class Gammaproteobacteria; order Pseudomonadales; family Pseudomonadaceae; genus Pseudomonas; species Pseudomonas sp. P7758. The sequence goes on from NZ_JACARS010000180.1 coordinate 10,981, forward strand.
GAGGTCGTAGCGCACGGTCAGCAACAGGGTTCGCGGGTCGTTGACCGAGTAGTAGCGGGCGCCGCTGGAGGGCACGTAGCCCACCGACTGCGGGTAGGCGCGGTCCAGCAGGTTTTTCACCGCCAGGGTGGTGGTCCAGTGGCCGTCGCCGCTGATGTAGCGGGTGTTGGCGTTCCAGAAGGTCTGTTGCGGGATTTCCTGGATGTCGTCGTTCAATGCGTTGGCGTAGGACTTGGTCTGGAACTGCGCATCGGTGCCTGCCAGCCAGGTGCCCGGCAGCCCGGCCGGGATGGTGTAGTTCAGGCCAACGCTCGCGTTCCAGCGTGGCGAGAACACCAGTTGCTTGCCGTTGGCATCCACCCCGGCACCGCTGGCGTTCTGGAAGTCGTCGTACTTGCTTTGCAGGTAGCCGACGTTGGCGGTCAGTTGCAGGTCGCGGCTCAGGGCGGTGAGGGTTTCCAGCTCCACGCCGTAGGTGTGGGCACGGCCGACGTTGGTGCGCAGGCTCACCCCCAGCGCCGGGTCATAGGCGTTGGTTTGCAGGTCTTTGTAGTCGTTGTAGAACAGCGCGACGTTGGCCCGCAGGCGCTGGTCGAAGAAGTCGCCCTTGACCCCGGTTTCCCAGGTGGTCACGTCTTCCGGGGAGAACGCCTGTTCGGCGGCGGCCTGGGTGGGGGCGCGGTTGTCGTAGCCACCGGCCTTGAAGCCCTTGGCGACGTAGGCGTATTGGTTCAGGTGCGGGGTCCAGGCGTATTCGAAGCCGATCTTCGGGCTGGTGGACTGCCAGGATTTGCTCGACTCGGCGGTGAAGTTGGTGCCGGTGATTTGCCGGTCGGTGTTGATCGCGTAGTTGGTGAAGTCGAAATTCTTGTGCTCGCGAGTAAAGCGCAGGCCGGCGATCAGCGACAGTTGTTGCGTCAGCTTGTAGGTGCCCTGGCCATACAGCGCATAGCTTTCGGTGTTGGTGGTGCTGTATTGGCCCTGGCCGATCACCCGATTGCGGGCGATGGAATAGGTAAGGTTGTCGCGGTCGGCGTCGAACTTCTCGCGGTACAGGTACACCCCGGTGCTGAAGCTGAAATCGTCGTAGTCGCCGTTGAGCTGGAACTCCTGGGTCGCATAGTTCTGCTTGTACAGGATCAGGTTGTTCTGGATCAGCGCGGCTTGCCCTGAGTTGTCGTAGTCCACCGGTTGGTGGAACGCCGAGTAGGCCGTCACTGATTTGAAGTTCAGGTTGTCATTGATCGCGTAAATCGCCCGCAGTACCGAGCTGCCCTGGTCCAGGCGGTTTTTCGGGTCGAGGCTGCTGTAGCTCTTGAACTTGTCGAAATGCCCGTTGGCGTCGAAAGGCGTGTAGCTGGTGGTGTCGCCCCGGTCGAAGGTACCGGCCAGGGTCAGTTGCACATCCCACGGCGAATCCACCGGCTTGTAGCGCAGCTTACCGCGGTAGGACTGGATGTCGACGTTGTTTACATCCTTGCCCCGGGTGGGGTCGGAGACGGTGCCGTCGCGGCTCAGGCGGATCGCCGAGAAACTGCCGAACAGCGCGTTGTCTACCAACGGGCCGCTGATCAGCAGGCGTGCGTTCTGGGCGTCGTAGTTGCCGGCGCCCAGCTCTACAAAACCGCGGGTTTCCTGGGTCGGATCGCGGGTGATCACGCGGATCGCGCCGGCGCTGCTGTTGCGTCCGTACAGGGTGCCCTGGGGCCCGCGCAGCACTTCGACACGCTCCACATCGTTGAAGTCGAGCATCGACGAAATCGCACGCGGGATGTACAGGTCATCGGCATACACGGCGACGGCGGCTTCCTGGATCGGGTCGGTTTCACCGATACCGCGAATGCCGTAGGTCTGCGCGCTGTAGGAGATCGACTGGCGGCTGAGTGTCAGGTTCGGCACCTGGCCCGAGAGGTCGCGCACGCTGTTGATCTGCTTGTCTTCCAGGGCCTTTTCATCAAACGCGGAAATCGCCAGCGGGGTTTTTTGCAGGTCTTCGCTGCGGTGCTCGGCAGTGACGTTGACCACCGGCAGGGCGGCGTCGTCGGCGTGAACGGCGAGGCCGAACAGGGCGAGGGAGATGGCCAGTGCCAGGCGATTGGGTACGGCGGTAGGACTCATGATGGACCCCTGAGGTGGTTGACGGTTTAGGCAAAATTGGGCCTCCACCTGGTCAGGGGTCGGTACTGGATGTAACAGTATTTGTATAAATGCCGGGCGTAAAAGTCCGATTAGTTATAAGTTAATTATAAAAAATAGGTATGTATTGGTT
>NZ_JACARS010000181.1:0-2745 GCF_013386485.1 Pseudomonas sp. P7758
CTTGAGGGCCAGGCCGATGGCGTCGCCAATCGCGGTGTTTTTACCGGCGATGCCAATCCGCGCCTCATCCAGCCAGGTGCGCACGGTGCGCCGGTCAAAGGTCAGCGGCGCTTGCAGATAGGCCTGGCTGCCGAACAGGATCAATCCCACGCGATCACCTTCGCGGCCCTCCAGGAAATCTCCCAGCAGGTGCTTGACCAGGCTCAGGCGGCTGACGTCTTCGTCTTGCCATTGCATGTCGGGGAAGTCCATCGAGCCGGAAACGTCCACCGCCACCAGCAAGTCGCGGCCGCTGGCTGCAATCGGCAAGGGTTCGCCCAACCATTCCGGGCGGGCGGCGGCGGTCAACAGCAGCAGCCACAGGAACACAAACGGTGCTTGCTGGCGCCATCCCGGCAGGTTGACCCGCGCGCGGCGGCGGGCCAGGCCTTCGAGGTCGCTGAGGAAGCTGACTTTCAGCGCCGGTTCGCCGCTGTCGGCCACCGGCAGGATGAGGCGCAGCAACCAGGGCAATGGCAACAGGGCAAAGATCCACGGCCAGGCGAACTCAAACATGTTTGCGAATCCAGGTGTCGACGGCCTGGGTCAGGCCGGCGATGGCCTTGTCGTCGAGTTTGCATTCGGGCTTGTAGGCGCCTTCCACCAGCACCATCCAGCGGGTCAGGCCGGCGGCGGGGCAGCGGTTGTCGAGGAACGCCAGCCACTTGCGGCCGTTGAGGGTGTGGCTCTGGCTGTAGGGGTAGTCGTTGCGGCACAGGCGCTTGAGCAGGCCGTTGAGTTGTTGCAGCCAGGCACCGGCCGGTGCGCCGTCGTAGGGTTTGGGCATCAGGGCCAGTTCGGCGAGGGCGGCGATGCGCAGCGGGTCCAGGGGTTGTTCGGCACGGGCCAATGGGCGCTTGGCTGGCAGGAAACGGCGCAGCCACCACAGGCCCCAGCCCGCCAACGGGATGATCAGCAGCAACAGCCACCAACCCGGCGCCGGCGGCCAGAAGCCGATCACTGGCGGGGCAATCAGGGGTTGCAGTTGGTCGAGGCTGCTCATTGCTTTTTAACCGGGCGTTGCGGGTTCAGGTATTCGCGCAGTTGCTCGACCATTTCACCCTGGGTACTCAAGGGCATCAACAGCACCCGCAGCTTTTGCGCGAGCAGTTCCCAGCGTGCGCTGCGGGCTTCGGCCTGGGCCTTGTAGGCCTGGCGCAGATCAAAATTCAGGGTGTCCAGCTCCAGCTGTGCGCCGCGCTCGGCGAAGCGCAGCAGGCCGGCGGCGGGTAGGGCGTGGTCCAGCGGGTCGGAAACCGGTAACAGCAGCAGGTCGCAATGCCGCGACAACAGGCTCAGCTGTTGCTCGGCGCCTTCGGTCAGGGCGCGCTCGTCACAGATCACAATCACCAGGCTGCCCGGGCGCAATACTTCCCGGGCTCGGCGCAAGGCCATGCCGAGGGCGTCGGCTTCGGGGCGGCGTTCGGTGTTGAGGCTCTGGTTGACCCGTACCAACCGGTTGAGCAATTGCAGCAGGCTTTGCTTGCTGCGCCGGGGTTTGATTTCGTAGTGCTCGCTGTCACCGAACACCAGCCCGCCGACCCGGTCGTTATGGCCCAGCGCTGCCCAGCCGATCAGGCTCGCCGCCTGGGCCGCCAGCACCGATTTGAACATCTGCCCCGAGCCGAAAAACAAGCGGCAGCTTTGCTCCACCATGATGAAGATCGGCCGTTCGCGCTCTTCATGAAACAGCTTGGTGTGGGGCTCCTGGGTGCGTGCGGTGACGCGCCAGTCGATGGTGCGCACATCGTCGCCGGCCTGATACACCCGCACCTGGTCGAAGTCGACCCCGCGCCCGCGCAGTTTCGAGTGGTGCAGGCCGATCAGCGGGCTGCGCTGGCTCGGCGTGGAAAACAGCTGCACTTCCCGCACGCGATGGCGCATCTCGATCAATTCGCTCAGGGTGACACGGGTTCCATCGCCAGCGTTCATAGGCGTCAAGCGACGGCAACGACGTCGAGAATGCGTTGCACCACGCGGTCCTGGTCGATGCCGGCCGCTTCGGCCTCGAACGACAGAATGATGCGGTGGCGCAGCACGTCGAACAGCACCGCCTGGATGTCTTCTGGGCTGACGAAATCGCGGCCGGCCAGCCAGGCGTGGGCCCGGGCGCAGCGGTCCAGGGCAATCGAGCCACGAGGGCTGGCGCCATAGGCAATCCATTCGGCCATTTCCGGATCGAACTTGGCCGGGGTGCGAGTGGCCATGACCAGTTGCACCAGGTATTCCTCCACCGCATCGGCCATGTACAGGCCGAGGATTTCCTTGCGCGCGGCGAAGATCGCCTGCTGGCTGACGCGCCGCTCGGGCTTGGTTTCACCGTTGAGGGCTTCGCCACGGGCCTGCTGCAGGATGCGGCGCTCGACGGCGGCATCGGGGAAGCCGATTTTCACGTGCATCAGGAAACGGTCGAGCTGGGCTTCGGGCAGCGGGTAGGTGCCTTCCTGCTCGATCGGGTTTTGCGTGGCCATCACCAGGAACAATGGCGACAACTCGTAAGTGCTGCGCCCCACGCTGACTTGGCGCTCGGCCATGGCTTCGAGCAATGCAGACTGCACCTTGGCCGGGGCACGGTTGATTTCGTCCGCCAGCACCAGGTTGTGGAAGATCGGGCCTTGCTGGAACACGAAACTGCCGGTTTCCGGGCGATAGATCTCGGTGCCGGTGATGTCGGCGGGCAGCAGGTCGGGGGTGAACTGGATGCGA
>NZ_JACARS010000182.1:0-5568 GCF_013386485.1 Pseudomonas sp. P7758
GCTTGCCCGCGAAGGCAGCAACACACTTAACCCGTCAAGCACCTAACCCGCCGCGATCAAACCTTCAACCTGGCTACCTGCTTCACCTGCTCTATATACCGCGCCACCGCCGGCGCCTTTTCAAAGCGCCGGTAAATCAGCGACAACCAGGACGACGCCTCGCTGCCTTCGATGCTGCGGTACACGACATTCGGCAAGCTCACATGCCCCACCACCGACTCCGGCACCACCGCCACGCCCTGCCCCAGTGACACCAACGCAATCACCGCCACCAACCCACCCGGCTGCGGCCCCAGTCGCGGCGCATAACCACCCTGCGCTGCCACGTGCAGCGTGCCGCTGATCTGCTCGGGCAAGATAAACGTCTCGTTCTGCAGGTGCTCGCAACTGATTGCCTTCAACCCCAGCAGCCACGAATCCTGGGGCAACGCCAGCACAAACCCTTCACTGCTCAACCGCACCGCTTCGACCCCATCAGGCAAGGTCATCGGCGAACGAATGTAGCCAATGTCGAAACGCCCCTCCGCCACCAGCCCCGGCAACGCCGCCATGGGGCTCTCACGCACGCTGAGGCTCACGTCCGGGCAGTCCGCGCAGAACGACTGCACCTGGCGCTGCAACAACCCCGAATACACCGCCGACGCCACATAACCCAGTTCGATATGACCGATTTCGCCGCGCCCGGCGCGCTGGGCATTGCGTTGGGCAAACTCGAACTGGCGCACGGTGGCCTCTGCCTCGATCAGCAAGGCCGCGCCCGCCTCGGTCAGGCTGACCTCGCGCTGGCGGCGGATAAACAAGCGCGTACCGAGGGTGGTTTCCATGTCCTGGATCTGCCGGCTCAGGGTCGGCGGCGCGATACCCAGCTGTTCGGCAGCACGGGTGAAATTGCGTTGCCGGGCAACCGCCAGGAAGTAGCGGAAATGACGTATTTCCATCGCAGGATTAGCTCAAAGGTAATGAAGTTCTGTATGGCGCCTAACAAGGACGCCACCTGCCGGGGATAAGCTCGCGGTACGTTCACAGTAGAGAGGCTTTCCCATGTTCGTCAAATCATTGGTCCTGGTGCTTGCCGGTCTTTGCACCGTGCCCGCAGCGCTGGCCGCAGAAGCCCCGGCAAGCATTGCCCACAAGGCAATCCTGAGCCTGGCAACGGCCCAGCAGATCGCCGCACACGCGCGCAAGGTCGCCGCCGACAAGGGCTGGCCCTGCGCCGTGGCCATCGTCGATGACGGTGGCTGGCCGATCCTGACGCTGCGTATGGATGGCGCTCCCGTGGTGGCCGGTATCGAGTTGGCCCAAGGCAAGGCGCGCACTTCAGCGCTCTTCAAGCGGCCGTCCGGGGACCTGGAAAACGCTATCAACAATGACCGCCCGGCAGCCATCACCGCCGGCCTGTTGATGATGAAGGGCGCCCAGCCAATCATCCTTGAAGGCCAGGTAGTGGGCGCCATCGGCATCAGCGCAGATACTCCGGCCCACGATGACGAGATCGCCCTCGCGGCGGTGGCTTCGGTGCAGCCATGAGCAAGGTCAGCCCGCGCCTGACACTGCTGACCGCCTCCGGGGTCTGTTCGCTGATCGTGCTCGACACCAATATCGTCGCCGTGACCCTGCCGAGCATCGCCCGGGACCTGGGGGCGAATTTTGCCGATATCGAATGGGTGGTCAGCGCTTATATGCTGGCCTTCGCCGCCCTGTTATTGCCGGCCGGAAGCATTGCCGACCGCTTTGGCCGCAAGAAGACCCTGGTCTGGGGCCTGGGTATTTTCATCCTCGCCTCCCTCGGCTGCGGTGCGGCGCCGAATGCGTTGTTCCTGGATATCGCTCGCGCCGTCAAAGGTGTCGGCGCAGCGCTGCTACTGACCTCGGCCCTGGCCTCCATCGGCCATACCTTCCATGACGAAGTGGAGCGCGCCAAGGCCTGGGCCTTCTGGGGCGCGTGCATGGGCGTGGCGATGACTGCCGCACCGACCCTCGGCGGGTTGATTACCCAGTACCTGGGCTGGCGCTGGATTTTCTATCTGAATTTGCCGGTCGGCCTGGTGCTGATGGGACTGGTGCTGCGCGCGATTCCGGAATCCCGCGATGCCCAGGCTGCAAGGCTCGACCCTTGGGGCAGCCTGAGTTTCAGTGCCAGCCTGCTGTGCCTGATCTGGGGTTTGATCGAAGCCAACCGTATCGGCTGGGACAACCCGCTGACTTACGCGCGGCTGCTGGGAGGCGCTGCGTTGCTGGGTGTTTTTGTACTCGCCGAACGCCTGCAACAGCGGCCCATGGTCGACCTGCAACTGTTCAGGCACCCGCGCTTTATCGGCGCACTGCTGGGGATGTTCGCCTACGCCGGCTGTGCCCAGGTGATGATGACACTGCTGCCGTTCTACCTGCAAAACGGCCTGGGGTTCTCCGCGATTGCCTCCGGGCTGGGCATGTTGCCGTTTGCCTTGACCATGTTGATTTGTCCGCGGATAGGCGCACGCCTGGCCGGCCGCTTTGCCCCGGCCACTCTGATGGCGACAGGGCTGGCGCTGGTGGGTTGCGGCAACCTGCTGAGCGCCTGGGCGGTCAATATCGGCGGCTATCTGCCGTTCGCCCTGGCGATTGCCGTCACGGGGGCCGGCGCGGGATTGCTCAATGGCGATACGCAGAAAAACATCATGGCTTGCGTGCCACGGGACCGCGCGGGGATGGCGTCGGGCATGAGCACCACCATGCGCTTCAGCGCGATCATGTTGGCGATCGGGGTGTATGGGGCGTTGTTGAGCAGCCATAGCGAACAGTTGCTGCACACGAGCATCGGCTCCCAGTGGCAGGAACAGGCGGCAGGGATTGCTTCACGGGTAGTGGCTGGCGATATGCCCGCGGCCATGGCGTTGCTGCCTGAAACGGCACGAGGGATGGTGCAGCCACTGGCGCGGCAGGCGTTCGTCGGCGGGTTCAGCGTGGTGCTGTGGGTGGCGGGGTTGTTGGGTTTGCTGGGGGCGTTGGTAGTGGGATCGTTGATGCGGCACCCCATACCGGCGGTGCCTCAGGCCTCACTACTAGCTCGGTAATGTGACCAACACAAAACCAATGTGGGAGCGGGCTTGCTCGCGAAGGCGGTGTGTCAGTCACAGATGTATTGACTGACACACCGCCTTCGCGAGCAAGTCGAATCGTCGCACCGCCGCTCCCACATTTTGATCTTCGAACGTCAGCTGGAATTGTTACCAGAAACGCTGCTGGGTCAGGCGACTCCACCAAGTCAGCAGCACCCGGTCGACCGAACCGCTGGCTGCCAGGCCCACCCGCTCTTGCAGGCTTTTACGCTCGGCATAGTGCAGGTGGAACACCTCGGCGGTCTTGGCCTTGGTCGCCAGGTATTCGTCGCTGGTTTGCAGCTGGTCCACCAGTTGCTTGTCCAGCGCCGCGACACCCAGCCAGACTTCGCCGGTGGCCACATCATCAATCGCCAGCTGCGGGCGGTAGCGCGACACGAAGTTCTTGAACAGTTGATGGGTGATGTCCAGGTCTTCCTGGAACTTCTCGCGGCCCTTCTCGGTGTTTTCGCCAAACACGGTCAGGGTGCGTTTGTATTCACCGGCGGTCAGCACTTCGAAGTCGATGTCGTGCTTCTTCAGCAGGCGGTTGACGTTGGGCAACTGCGCCACCACGCCAATCGAACCGAGGATGGCAAACGGTGCGCTGATGATCTTCTCGCCGATGCACGCCATCATGTAGCCGCCGCTGGCCGCGACCTTGTCGATGCACACGGTCAACGGCACGCCCGCCTCGCGGATACGCGCCAGTTGCGACGACGCCAGGCCGTAGCTGTGAACCATGCCGCCGCCGCTTTCAAGGCGCAGCACCACTTCGTCCTTGGGCGTGGCCAGGCTCAGCAGTGCCGTGATTTCATGGCGCAGGCTTTCAGTGGCCGAGGCCTTGATGTCGCCGTCGAAATCCAGCACGAACACCCGTGGCTTGGCTTCTGGCTTCTTCTTGCCCTTCTTCTTTTCGGCCTTGCCTTCAGACTTGCGCAGGACCTTGAGCTGGTCCTTGTCGAGCAGGGTCTGCTCCAGGCGCTCACGCAAACCCTTGTAGAAGTCATTGAGCTTGCTGACCTGCAACTGGCCGGCAGCTTTGCGGCGGCCTTTGCTGCGCAATGCGGCGAAACTGATCAGCACCACCAGGATGGCGACGACCAGGGTGACGGTTTTAGCCAGGAAAGTAGCGTACTCGGCCAGAAAATCCATGTGACTCCTTACAAGTGCAGTGCGCCAGGCGCGGATTGCCCAAGCATACCGACGCCACCGCCATGGGGCCAGTGATCAAACCGCCAGCAGCGGGCCTCTAACGACCTTTTAAAACAAGCGTATGTTTTTTCATTGACAGCTTCCCGGCATCCTCATAACCTCGCCAGACTTTCAACGTACCGGGAAAACGGACGTGGGCAGCATCTACCTGATTCGACATGGCCAGGCCTCCTTCGGTGCAGACGACTACGACGTGCTGTCGCCCATCGGTGTGCAACAGGCGCAAGTGCTTGGCCGCCACCTGGCCGAACTGGGCCTGAGCTTCGACCGCTGCGTGTCGGGCGACCTGCGCCGCCAGCAGCACACTGCTACCGCCGCCTTCGAACAATACAGCGCCCTCGGCCTGCCGGTACCCACGCTGGAAATCGACAGCGCGTTCAACGAGTTCGACGCCGAGGCGATCATCCGCGCCCTGCTCCCGGACTTGCTGCACAGCGAACCCGAAGCCCTGCATATCCTGCGCAACGCCGCGCAAAACCGTGGCGAATTCCAGCGCATCTTTTCCCTGATCATCGAACGCTGGCTGGCCGGCACCTACGACCCGCCGGGCCTGGAAAGCTGGCTGGGGTTTGTCGAGCGTGTCCAGGGCGGCCTGCAACGGCTCCTCGAAGCCGCCGAAAACAGTGACAAGATCGCCGTGTTTACCTCCGGCGGCACCATCACTGCCCTGCTCCACCTGATTACCCGAATGCCTGCCGCACAGGCCTTCGAACTGAACTGGCAAATTGTTAACACCTCGCTCAACCAGCTGAAATTCCGTGGTCGCGAGGTGGCACTGGCTTCCTTCAACAGCCATACCCACTTGCAACTGTTGAAGGCGCCGCAGCTCATCACTTTCCGATGAATTGCGGCCAACCGTGACCCCAAGGTCACTGGACTCACCATAAAAGGATCGAAACCATGACTGACGTAGCTAAAGCCGTAGAAGCAATGAAAGCCAAATTCAACCCAGCCGCTGCCGACGGCCTGGACCTGGTGTTCGGTTTCCGTATCGACGACACCCAGAACTTCTCGCTGGTCGTGAAAAACAACACCTGCGAACTGCTGGAAGGTGAAAACCCGGACGCCCAAGTCACCCTGGTGATGGACGGCGAAACCATGAAAGGCATCGTTGACGGCTCCACCGACGGCATGCAGGCATTCATGGGCGGCAAACTGCGCACTGAAGGCGACATGATGCTGGCCATGAAATTGAGCGAGCTGTTCCCGGCCTGATCAGGGCAACCCTGGCAAGACCCGTGTGGGAGCGGGCTTGCTCGCGAAAGCGGTGTATCAG
>NZ_JACARS010000183.1:0-7433 GCF_013386485.1 Pseudomonas sp. P7758
AACCATAAGTGGCCGTTACCTAAATAACGGATATACACCCAACCCCTGCGGGCTACTTCAAATTCCCACTCAAAAACTGCTGCAACCGCTCGCTCTTCGGATTACCCAGCACATCCTCCGGCGCACCCTGTTCCTCCACCAACCCCTTGTGCAAAAACAGCACCTGGCTCGACACCTTGCGCGCAAAGCTCATCTCATGGGTCACCATGATCATCGTCCGGCCTTCCTCAGCCAAACCCTGGATCACCTTCAACACCTCACCCACCAACTCCGGGTCCAGCGCCGAAGTCGGCTCGTCAAACAGCATCACCTCTGGCTCCATCGCCAGCGCCCGGGCAATCGCCACCCGCTGTTGCTGGCCACCCGACAAAAACGCCGGATATTGACCGGCCACCCGCGCCGGCAACCCAACCTTGTCCAGATACCGGCGAGCGCGATCCTCGGCGTCCTTCTTGCTGCAACCCAGCACCCGGCGCGGCGCCATGGTGATGTTCTCCAGCACACTCATGTGGCTCCACAGGTTGAAATGCTGAAACACCATCGCCAACCGCGTACGCAGGCGCTGCAACTCAGCATCATCCGCCACGCGCATCCCATGGCGGTCACTGACCATGCGAATCTGCTGCCCATCCAGCGTCATCGCGCCATCATTGGGCTGTTCAAGAAAATTGATACACCGCAAAAAGGTACTCTTGCCCGAGCCACTGGCGCCGATCAAGCTGATCACATCACCGGTCCTGGCCTTGAGCGAGACACCTTTGAGCACCTCATTGTCGCCATAGCTTTTATGCAGGCCTTCAACGGTCAATTTGTACATGGGGCGTGCATCCTCAAGGCGAAAGTAGGTAGCCGCTGCGATAGGCTTCAGTGCCTGCGACATGGGCAATGACCATCCCGGCAGTGGCCATGCGCCGCAGCGAACGAGCGTAAAGCAGCCCGGCATTGCGGCAATGCACTGGCGTTACGCGGTCGGAAATGGGGTCGATGATTTCGGCGATCAGTTGCCCGGCGTCCACGTATTCCCCAGGCAGCGCGCTGAATACCAGCAAGCCGCCCACGGGTGTGGCCACCGGCTCGACGCCCGCCAGCGGTGTGGCGGGGTAGGGCAATTCCGGCAGCGGTGCCGGCTCGCCGCTGATTGCGCCGAAGTGAATCAGGTAATCGATGATCGCCTGGCAGTCGAGGCTGGCCAGGCCGTGGTTGACGTCGCCCTGGCCGCGCAACTCGACGGTGACGGAAAAGCTGCCCATCGGAATCGGGAAGCGCTCGCCAAACCGTTGTTGCAATTGCCACCACACCAGCGTGAAACACTCATCGAACGACTGCCCACCGGAATCGGTAGCCAACAGGTTGGCTTCCGAACCGATATAGCGCGCCAGCGGCTCCACCTGCGGCCACGCCTCGGGGGTGGTGTACAGGTGTGCAACGGCTTCGAAGTCGCAGTGCAGGTCCAGCACCATGTCGGCATCACACGCCAGGCGTTGCAGCACCAGGCGTTGGGATTCCAGTTGTGTGACGGGCGTTTGCGCCGCCAGGGCCATGGTCAGCGCATCGCGGATCAGTTCGACGTTGTGCGCAGGATCATCTCCCAGCAGGCCGTCGACTTGATTGCCAACCTCGTCGGACAGGTCGACAAACAGGCGGTTGAAGTTCTGCCCGCTTTCCAGCTCGTAGCGGCCCAGGGGGATGTCCATCAACACCTGTTCCAGGCCGGTCGGGTTGGCGATCGGCACCAGCACGATCTCGCTGCGCAGGCGGCCGGTCGCAGCCAGCTCCGCCAGGCGCGCCTTCAAGTGCCAGGCCACCAGCATGCCCGGCAATTCGTCGGCGTGCAGTGACGACTGGATGTAGACCTTGCCTTCGGCCTGCTCCGGCCCGAAGTGGAAACTGTGGATTTGTCGCTCCGTGCCCGGCACCGGCGCCACAAGTGGATGAATCTGATGACGCATGAAGGCTCCTTAGTGGCTGGGGCCGAGAAAGGCCAGCCAGCGACGCTCCGCCAGACGAAACAGACCGACCAGGGCAAAGGTCACGGTCAGGTAGATCAGCGCAGCGATACCGAATGATTGAAAGGTCATGTAGGTGGCCGAGTTGGCGTCCCGGGCGACTTTCAGGATATCCGGGATGGTCGCGGTGAAGGCCACCGTCGTCGAGTGCAGCATCAGGATCACTTCATTACTGTAGTACGGCAGCGAGCGGCGCAGGGCCGACGGCATGATCACGTAGGCATACAGCTTCCAGCCGCTGAGGCCGTAGGCTTTCGCCGCTTCGACTTCGCCGTGGGCCATGCTGCGGATCGCCCCGGCAAAAATCTCCGTGGTGTAGGCGCAGGTGTTGAGGGCGAAGGCGAGAATCGTGCAGTTCATCGCATCACGAAAGAACGCGTCCAGCACCGGCTGCGCGCGAACCGCCGCGATGCTGTAGATCCCGGTGTAGCAAATCAGCAACTGGATATACAGCGGCGTGCCGCGAAACAGGTAGGTGTAGAACTGCACCGGCCAGCGTACCCAGCGATTGCGCGACACCCGCGCAATGGACAGCGGGATCGATACCAGGAAGCCGATGAAGATCGACGCGCTGAGCAGCCACATCGTCATGGCCAGCCCGGTGATGTGCTGGCCGTCGCTATAAAGGAAGGGGCGCCAGTATTGCTGGATAAGTTCGATCATCGCACTGCCTCCCGGGAGCCTGCGGAGTAGCGCCGTTCGAGGCGGCGCAGGACGAAGTTGGACGCGCTGGTGATCAACAGGTAGATAAACGCGGCGATCACCAGGAAATAGAACAGCTGATAAGTACTCTTGCCGGCATCCTGCGCGGCCTTGACCAGGTCGGCCAGGCCGATGATCGACACCAGGGCGGTGGCCTTGAGCATCACGCACCAGTTGTTGTTAATGCCCGGCAGGGCGAAGCGCATCATCTGCGGGAAGGTCACGAAGCGAAACCGCTGGCCACGCGTGAGCCCGTAGGCCGTGGCGGCCTCCAATTGGCCACGGGGCACGGCGAGGATCGCGCCGCGAAAGGTCTCGGTGAAATACGCACCGTAGATAAAGCCCAGGGTGATGACCCCGGCGCTGAATGGGTCGATCTCGATGTAGTCCCATTCCATAAAGTCGGTAAAGCTGGTCAGCCAGATTTGCAGGCTGTAGAAAATCAGCAGCATCAGCACCAGGTCGGGCACGCCGCGAATCAGGGTGGTGTAGATCTGCGCGGGAACCCGCAGGAACGGCAGGCTGGACAGTTTGGCAGTAGCCCCGAGCAGGCCCAGCAACACGCTGACGGCCAGGGAGAACACCGACAACTTGACGGTCATCCAGGTGCCTTGCAGCAACAGCGGGCCGAAACCCTTCAAGCTGAAGGCACTGAGCCCCAGGGTTTGCAAAAGATCTTCGAACATAAATCAGGACCTATGGCGATAAAAAAGCGCCCCTCCAGAGGAAGGGCGCCCCAGGCATTATTTGCCGCTGTACAGGTTCAGATCGCCAAAGTGTTTCTTCTGGATGGTGGCGTAGGTGCCATCATCGTGTAACGCTTTGATACCTTTATCCAACAAGGCCTTGAGGTCTTTGTTACCTTTTTTGATACCGACCGCAGTTTTGGACGGCAGCAGTGGATCGTCGATGGCCTTGCTGACTTCGTAGTCAGCACCGGCTGGCGACTTCAAAAAGCCCAGTTCGGCTTGCAGCATGTCCTGCACGGAAGCGTCCAGGCGGCCGGAAGTCAGGTCGGCGTACACCTGGTCCTGGTTGGCGTAGGCCTTGGTGGTGACACCGGCCTTGTCCAGTACGGCCTTGGCGTAGGCTTCCTGGATGGTGCCTTGCTCGTAGCCAACGCTTTTGCCCTTGAGGGACTCAGGCGTGGAGTAGTTCGCGCCCTTTTTGAACACCAGGGAAGTCGGGCCGGAGAACAGCTCGTTGGAGAAGTCGATCGCCTTTTCACGGGCTTCGGTCACGGTCATCGAGGAAATCACGCCGTCAAACTTGTTGGCGTTGAGGCCTGGAATCATGCCGTCGAAATCACTTTCGACCCACTTGCACTTGACCTTCAGCTCGGCACAGATGGCATTGCCCAGGTCGATATCGAAGCCCACCAGGCTGCCGTCAGCGGCTTTAGACTCAAACGGCGCGTAGGACGGATCGACACCAAAACGCAATTCCTTGTATTCCTTGGCCAGCGCGGAACCGGCGGCCATGCACAGAGCCAGTGCAGAAAGGGTCAGCAATGCTTTTTTCATTATGTAATCCCTGGAAACCAAGATAAGCGCTTGTGGCGCGGTTAGGACTGTTACTGAACGGTGTCAGACCGGACTCAAGTAGCAATTTCTGCACCATAGTTCCGAATGGTCGTTTTAAAAGGTGAGATTAAGGAGTTGTGCCAGTAGGAAATGCCCGAAAATGGGCATTGATCAATCTATGCATTATTTTGGGGCGTGTGAGGTTTTCAAATGTGGGAGCGGGCTTGCTCGCGAATGCGGTGGATCAGTCGGTACATGTATTGACTGACACACCGCATTCGCGAGCAAGCCCGCTCCCACATTGATCGGTGGCGTTCGTGAGAGGCGTGTCAGGCCAGTAAATCCTGCAGGGTCGCCAGGTTGTCGGCTTCCTCGACGGCCTTGTCCTGGCGCCAGCGCAACATCCTCGGGAAACGCACCGCAATTCCGCTCTTGTGCCGCTTGGACAGGGCAATCCCTTCAAAACCCAGTTCAAACACCATGCTCGGCGTGACGCTGCTCACCGGGCCGAATTTCTCCACGGTGGTCTTGCGCACGATGGCGTCGACCTTGCGCATTTCCTCATCGGTCAGCCCCGAATACGCCTTGGCGAACGGCACCAACGTACGCTCAGTACCGGGCGGGCCGTCCCACACCGCAAAGGTGTAGTCGCTGTACAGGCTGGCGCGCCGGCCATGGCCGCGCTGGGCGTAGATCAACACCGCATCGACGCTGAACGGGTCGACTTTCCACTTCCACCACACGCCCATGTCCTTGGTCCGGCCCACGCCGTAGAGCCCGTCCCGGGCCTTGAGCATCATGCCTTCCACGCCCAGGCTGCGGGACGCCTCACGCTGCTCTGCCAAGTCTTGCCAGCTATTGCCGATCAGCACTGGCGACGTGCGCAACGTTGGCTGGTCGCAGTCGCTGACCACCAGCTCCAGTTGCGCCCGGCGTTCGGCCTGGGTGTGGTTGCGCCAGTCTTCGCCGTGGTGTTCCAGCAGGTCATAAGCGAGCACGGCGACCGGCGCGTCTTCGAGGATTTTCTTGCCCAGGGTCTTGCGGCCAATGCGCTGTTGCAGCAGGGCGAAGGGTTGCACCGAGTCCTTCCACACCACGATTTCACCGTCGATCACCGTGCCATCGGGCAGGCTGTTTTCCAGGTCATGAAGCTCCGGAAAGCGCTCGGTGACCAGTTCTTCGCCCCGAGACCAGACCCACAAGCGGCCTTCGCGCTTGACCAGTTGTGCGCGGATACCGTCCCACTTCCATTCCACTTGCCAGTCAGCAGGGGAGCCGAGCAAGGCATCGAACTGTTCCACCGGCTGGGCCAGGCCATGGGCCAGGAAAAACGGATAAGGCTGCCCGCCACGCTGGGCGTGTTCGTCGGACGATTCGGCGGCAATCAGCTTCAAATAGCCTTCGGCCGTCGGACGGTTCGACAGGTCGGTGTAGCCCACCAGCCGCTGGGCCACGCGTTTGCTGTCCAGCCCGGCCATGGCGGCCAGGGCGCGGGTGACCAGCAACTTCGACACACCGACCCGGAAGCTGCCGGTGATCAGCTTGATGCAGAGCATCAGGCTCGGCTGATCCAGCTGTGCCCACAACGCGGGCAGGCGTTCTGCCAGTTCTTCTGGCGGCAGGCCGCGCAAGGGCAGGAGTTTTTCTTCCAGCCACACGGCCAGACCATCGTCCGAGGTGTGGGGCGATTCCGGTAACAGCAGGGAAATGGTTTCCGCCAGGTCCCCTACCGACTGATAACTCTCTTCGAACAGCCACGGCTCAATGCTCGCGGCTTCGGTGGCCATGTCCCGCAGCAACCGCGTGGGTACCAGTTGTCGGGGCCGGCCGCCGGATAAAAAGTACACCGCCCACGCAGCATCTTCCGCGGGCGCCTGTAGGAAATAAGCCTGCAAGGCGGCGAGCTTGGCGTTGCTGGAGGTGGTGGCGTCGAGGTTGGCGTACAGCTCGGCGAAGGCTTTCATGACGTGGCCTCCTCTTCGTCATCGCCGTATTCGGTGGTGAATCCCTGGGCATCCAGGCCCTTTTCCCGCAGGTGCCTGACCAATACGCCCACAGAACCGTGGGTGACCATTACCCGCTCGGCACCGGTTTGCTCAATGGCCCATAACAGTCCGGGCCAATCGGCGTGGTCCGAGAGCACAAAGCCGCGATCCACGCCGCGCCGACGCCGGGTTCCGCGCAGGCGCATCCAGCCGCTGGCGAAGGCGTCACTGTAGTCGCCGAAGCGGCGCATCCAGGTGCTGCCACCGGCGGAGGGCGGGGCGATGATCAGGGCCTGGCGCAACAAAGGGTCGGTCTTTTTGAAGTCGCCGGCGTAGAGGGTTTCAGGGATATAGATGCCAGCTTCGCGGTACACCCGGTTCAAGGGTTCGACCGCGCCATGGCTGAGGATCGGGCCGATGCTGGCGTCGATGCCGTGGAGAATCCGCTGGGCTTTGCCGAAGGAATAACAGAACAACACGCTCGCCTTGCCGGCGGCGATATTGGCCTGCCACCAGTCGTTGATCCCGGCAAAAATCTGCGCCTGGGGCTGCCAGCGGTAGATCGGCAGGCCGAAGGTCGATTCGGTGATAAACGTATGGCAGCGCACCGGTTCGAACGGCGCGCAGGTGCCGTCGGGCTCGACTTTATAGTCGCCGGAGGCGACCCAGACTTCACCCTGGTATTCCAGGCGCACCTGGGCGGAGCCGAGGACATGGCCGGCGGGGTGGAAACTCAAGGTGACGCCGTGGTGGCGCAGGCTTTCGCCGTAGGCCAGGGTTTGCAGGTTGATGTCCTGGCCGAGGCGCGAGCGCAGGATACCTTCGCCGGGGGCGGCGGCCAGGTAATGCTGGTTGCCGGTGCGGGCGTGGTCGCCGTGGGCGTGGGTGATGACCGAACGTTCCACCGGGCGCCAGGGGTCGATGTAGAAATCCCCGGCGGGGCAGTAGAGGCCTTCGGGCCGGGCGATAACAAGGTCCATGGGCGTGCCGTGGAGGTGGGCTTGTTAATTATGAGGCGGGGGCGGGTGGAGAAGTTCTATCGGAATGCATGCAATCAAATGTGGAAGCGGGCTTGCTGTGGCGAGGGGGCTTGTCCCCCGTCGGGCTCACCACAGATTGATGGGGCTGCTTCGCAGCCCAACGCGGGGCAAGCCCGCTCACCACAGCAAGCACGCCCCCACATTTTGATCCGGTTGAGTCCTGTCTCTTATACACAT
>NZ_JACARS010000184.1:0-4608 GCF_013386485.1 Pseudomonas sp. P7758
GCTCAATACTCAACCCATGAAAACAACAAGCCGAGCCTATCAAGCGCTGGGCGCACCGCTTCAGGCCCGCAACACCCTGCAGCCCGGAATAAGCGTGCGTCGCCCCGCCAAGGAAGAGTCAATCGGAACAGTGGAGGCCTTACCACCCTCCCCAGCAGCATGGAATCAATGCTGGCCATAACACTGCCGATCCAACTGACTGCATACAAAAGGACGCACCTGGCATCGACACCAGGCCCATGCCTTGCAAGTCGCTCAACATTTGCACCCACCACCCAGGCAGGAACTCGAAATGAAAAAAGAAATAGAGACGGGTTATGGTTTGACCGGCATTGACTTCAATTCCCTCAGCTTGAAACGACGCTCGTTCCTGCTGGGCGCTGCCGCCTCTGCCGCAGGCTTGTACCTCGGCTCGTTCGTGCCCAGCGCATTTGCCGCCACCACCGGGCACCTGGAAATCCTCGGCTGGGAAGGCGAAACCGGCGACGCCGAACTCGCCGACTGGCGCAAGCAACGCAACGTTACCGTGCGCTCCAGTTATGCCAGCAACCAGGACGACATCACCGCCCGGCTGGCAGGCTCCGATCCGGTGCAGCTCGACCTGACCATGTACGCCCTGGGCTACGAAAAGATCTATCAGGAAATGGGCCTGCTCAAGGCCATCGACACCACGAAGATCCCCAACTATTCCGCCGACAATACCCTCGCGCTGTTCTACAAGGGCAGCCGTTGGTACTGGGACGGCAAGCAATGGGGCATCCCGTTGCTGTGGGGGATGAACACCATCATCTACAACCCCAAGAACGTCAAAAAGCCCACCCAATACACCGACCTGCTGGACCCCAAGCTCAAGGGCAAGTTGACCTTTGTCGATGACGGCACCTCGAACTGGTCGCTGATCGCAACTATCGCCGGCTACGGCGACAAGTACCCCAACCTGACCCGCGCCGAATTCAACGACGCCTTTGAAAAACTCAAGCCGTACCGTGATCAATGCCGCGTGTTCGCGGCTTCGTCGGGTGACGCGGTATCGCTGCTGGTATCGGGTGAAGTGGACGCGGTGTTCTCGGCCTCCGCCAACACCCCGAGCGAAACCATCAAGCGTGGCGTGACCACTGCCCTGTCGGTGCCCAGCGAAGGCGCAGCGCTGTGGTGCGATGCGTTGTTCATCCCGAAAACCGCCAAGGATATTCCCCTGGCCCTGGAGTTCATCAACAAGACCCTGGAGCCCGATACCCAGGCCAAGATGGCAACCACGATGTTCTCCGGCGTGGTCAACCCCAAGGCCGTGCCGCTGCTGCCGGAGGACCTGAGAAACACCTTTGACTACGCGAACCTCGACAGCTTCTTCGAGAAATCCAAACTCTATGGCCAACCGCCCCTGAGCTCCGAAAAGTATGTGACCTATGCGGAATGGATCGATCAGTGGGCGAACTTCAAAGGCTCGTTCTAGAGCGCTTGGCACGCCGGCGCTGGCAACCGTGGGGTGGGTGTTCATCAACACGCGCCCCACGGGTCAACGCGCCCTGACTCTCGAATAAAAACGCAAAGGCAACCTCATCATGACCGTAGTCAACAACACCGAGTCCATGCCCCTGGACGACGGCGATTCAAGGGTCGGTAAACACGTGAAGATGGATAAGAGAACCCTCAGCGGGTATTGGCTGGCGTCGCCGCCGTTGCTGTTTCTGGTGGTGTTCTTTCTGGTTCCGTCGGCACTGTTGCTGATTGCCAGTTTCTGGACCGCCAAGACCTTCAGCATGGAGCCCGCCGCCACCCTGGCCAACTATGCCAAGGCCCTGAGCGCCAGCGGGTTTTATGACTCGCTGTGGATCGCCCTGCAAAACGGCTTCTGGACCGCCCTGCTCTCCACCGTGATCAGTGCGCCGGTGGCCTATTACATCGTGTACCGCACACGCTCCAACGCCGTGTTGTACCTGGCGTTGGTGTCGTGGTTTTCCAGTTACCTGGTACGGGTCTACGCATGGCGCTCGATCCTGGGCACCAACGGCGTGATCAACTCCACCCTGCTGCACTTCGGCCTGATCGACCAGCCGCTGGAGTGGCTGGTGTTCAGCAAGTTCGCCGTGGTGCTGACCCTGGTGCACATCATGCTGCCTTTCACTCTGTTGCTGCTGGTGTCGGGCCTGCGGGACATCAAGAAGGACTACCTGGAGGCCGCTGCCGACCTGGGCGCCGGCGGTGTCACCATTCTGTGGCGGGTGATCATGCCGATGGCCCACAAGAGCATCGTCAGCTCCTTCATGTTCACCTTCGTGCTGGCCGCCAGCGACTACGTCACCCCGCAACTGCTGGGCGGCCGGGATGCGATGACCACCGGGCTGGTGATCGCCAACCAGTTCCGCTCGGTAGGTAACTGGCCACTCGGTGCGGCGATGGCTTATCTGCTGTTGATCGTGTTCATGCTGGTGTACGCGTTGCTGCTGGGGGTGTTGCGCGCAGCCAACCTGGCACCCGGCAAGCGTTACCACGACTGACTGCCGCTCATAAAAAAGGTAACTCGCCATGATCCGGTTATTCACTTACGTCTACATGTTGTTCCTCTACGCGCCCATCGCGATTATCGCGCTGTTCAGCTTTCACTCGTCCGCCTCGCTGTCGTTCCCGTTCGAGGGTTTTTCCACGCGCTGGTACGAGGCGCTGTTCAGCAGTTCGGACTTCATGACAGCCCTGACCAACAGTGCGATCGTCGCCGCCGGTTCGGCGATTCTCACCACGCTGCTGGGCACGTTCTCGGCCCTGGCGCTGATGCGCATGAAAGGCCGGGTAAAAGCGGTGTTCGCGTTCATGAACTTTGCCCCCATCGCCTTGCCCGGTTTGTTTTTGGGGATTGCACTGGTGATTTTCTTCTCACTGGTCGGCCTGCCCCGTTCGCTGCTGACGGTGATCATCGGCCACACCCTGTTCACCTTTCCGTTCTTCGTGGAGTCGGTGCGCTCACGGCTGGAGTATTTCGACCTGTCGTTCGAGGAGGCCGCCCGCGACCTCGGCGCCTCGCCCCTCAAAGCGTTCTGGCTGGTGACGCTGCCGATCATCGGGCCAACCATCGCCGGCGCCGCGATCCTCGCGGTGGCGCTGTCGATGGATGAATTCCTGATCACCGTGTTCGTCACCGGCAGCGACACCACGCTGCCCCTCATGATTCTTTCGATGATGCGCCGCGCCGTCAGCCCCACCATCAATGCCGCCTCGGTATTCATGCTGGTGGTGACCATCGCCATCATCGCCATTGCCGGCCTGGTCATGACCTTGCGTCGTCGCCGCCTCGAACTTGAACGTGCTGAAACTGCAGAGTAATCACCATGACCAACAGTATTGAACTAACCGGAATTTCCAAGAGCTACGGCAACCTCACCGCCCTGGGCAAAGTCGACCTCACGGTAAAACGCAACGAGATCCTGACCCTGCTCGGCCCCAGTGGCTGCGGCAAGACCACCCTGATGCGGATCATTGCCGGCTTCGAAGAGCCCACCACCGGCAAAGTGGTGATCGACGGCAAGGACTCCACCGCCCTGGCGCCTGAACACCGCCCGGTGAATATGGTGTTCCAGAAGTACGCGCTGTTCCCGCACCTGGACGTGTTCGACAACGTGGCCTTCGGGTTGCGTTTGAAGAAGAAGCCCAAGGATGAGATCAAGCGTGAAGTGAACAAGGCGCTGGAACTGGTGCAACTGGAAAGCTTCAAGAGCCGCTGGATCTCCGAGCTCAGTGGCGGGCAGGCGCAACGTGTGGCCCTGGCCCGCGCACTGGTGAATCGCCCGGCGGTGTTGCTGCTGGACGAGCCGCTGGCGGCCCTGGACCTGAAGATTCGCCATCACATGCTTAACGAGATCAAGCGCATCCACGAAGAGACTTCCACCACGTTTGTGTATGTGACTCACGACCAGGACGAAGCGATGATCTTGTCGGACCGTGTGGTATTGCTGAACAAGGGTGGCATCGAGCAGATCGGCGGGCCGCAGGAGATGTATTGGTCGCCGCGCACGTTGTTTGCCGCCAGGTTTTTCGGCGATACCAATATCGTCAACGGCACGTATGGGCTGGGTGGCGTGGTCGAGTTGCCGTTTGGGCGTTATGCCCATACGGCTAAAAGCAGCGTGGGTGCAGGGCCGGTGAATGTGTCGATCCGGCCTGAAACCATCGGCCTTGAGCCGGCGCTGGGCGCCGCACTGGCCGACGGTGCGTTTGCCGGGAAGGTCAAGGACACTTCGTTTATCGGTAATCGGGTGATCTACCGCGTGGAGGTGGCCGGTGGCACGCTTGATCTCAAATGCCAGCAACTACCGACTCCCGGCAGCCACGCACTGCCGCCGGGTACGAACGTGGCGTTGACCTGCAAACCGGAAAGCTTTGTGGTGATTCCGGTCTGAAGGGGTTGAACATGGGGCCTGGCTGAAGCAGCCGAGGTTCATTTTTACGCTGGATCATGCGCTCTTTCACGGGAGGCTGGTCTGGCGTTTTTTTTGCCCGGGGGGAAGAGAGTAATGGTCGGTTTTATTGAGCGGGAAGTGGGCCCTCCGGTAAGTCTAGATTTACCGGGGGCCCGTGCCGGGCTGACCATCTCATTAGGGCTCTGCCCCGCCTGTC
>NZ_JACARS010000185.1:0-164 GCF_013386485.1 Pseudomonas sp. P7758
GGTGCTCGGTTGGAAAAGCCTTGGCATACGCCTGGCAAACCCTCAGCACCTGCTCATCCGCAAACCGCGCCCCCACCACATGCAGCCCCACCGGCAACCCATTGGCCGCCAACCCGCACGGCACCGACGCCGCCGGTTGCTGGGTCAGGTTGAAGGGATAGGTA
>NZ_JACARS010000185.1:213-8099 GCF_013386485.1 Pseudomonas sp. P7758
ATGCCGCCATGCGCGCCACGAGCGCTGCCCGTGCTTCCAGAGCGGCGCTGTAATCGCTGAGGCTGATCTGCTCGCCCAGTCGGGCAATGCGCAGCAACCCCGGGTCCATCAATTGCCGCTGCGCATCGCTCAACGGCCCGGCCAGGCGTGCTGCACCGGCAAACCATAAAGTATTGAACACCTCCAGCGGATCACTGAACCCCGGATCAATCTGTTCAACCTGCGCGCCCAGCTGCACCAGGCCTTCTACCGCCTGGGCGACCACCCTGGCCACTTGCGGGTCCACATCGACATAACCGAAGTTCGGGCTATAGGCGATACGCAGCCCCTTCAAATCAGCCCCGGCGTGCAACCATGGCGTGGTCCGGGGCGCGCCGATCAAACCATCCCGCGCATCCGGCTGGGCGATGGTTTGCAGCATCAGCACCGAGTCTTCCACGGTGCGGGTCATCGGCCCCAGGTGCGACAGAATCGTCATCGAACTGGCCGGCCATTGCGGCACATAACCGAAGGTCGGCTTGATGCCGAAGGTGCCGGTGAAGGCACAGGGGATCCGGATCGAGCCGCCGGCATCGCTGCCCTGGTGCAGCACGCCGAGGTTCAAGGCCGCCGCCGCACCGGCACCACCGGACGAACCGCCCGCCGTCATGCGCGTGTCCCACGGGTTGCGGGTAATGCCATACAGCGGGTTATCGGTGACGCCTTTCCAGCCGAATTCCGGTGTGGTGGTCTTGCCCAGCAATACCGCGCCGGCCTTGCGCATGAAGGCCGAGAAGGGCGCATCCACATCCCATCGACCCTCGGCGGATGTGGTACGCGAACCCTTGCGCGTCGGCATGCCGATGGTCTGCGTCAGGTCCTTGATGGAGGAGGGCACCCCGTCCAGGGCCCCGCACGGCTGGCCCTTGAGCCAGCGCTGTTCCGAATCCCGCGCCGCCTTCAAGGCGCCTTCCGGGTCGACGTGGCAGTAGGCGTTGACCGCCGGGTTGTAGCGTTCGATTCGCAGCAGGGCGTCTTCGGTGACCTCCACCGGCGACAGGCTTTTATCCCGATAGCGGGCCAGCAGCTCAACTGCGGTCAGGTTGGCGATATCCGTCATGCCGCTTTACCTCCTTGCGCCGCGTTGACCATGGCCCGCAGCAACACCGCGCAGCCCGCCGCCAGGTCATCCGGCGCGGCGTTCTCGATTTCGTTATGGCTGATGCCGCCTTCGCACGGCACAAAGATCATTCCGGCCGGGCCCAGTTCGGCGACGAAGATCGCGTCATGCCCGGCGCCGCTGACGATGTCCATATGGCTCAGGCCCAGGCTGCTCGCGCCATCACGCACGGCGTTGACACAGGCAGGGTTGAAATCCAGCGGCGGGAAGTCGGCAGTGGGTATCAGCTCAAAGCTCAAGCCGTGTTGCTCGGCGGTGGCTTCGATCACCTGGCGCACTTCGTCGACCATCGCTTGCAGCTTGTCGGCGTGCAGGTGGCGCAGGTCGATGGTCATGTGCACCTGGCCGGGAATCACGTTGCGTGAGCCGGGATGCAGGCTCAGGCAACCGACGGTGCCGCAGGCGTGGGGTTGTTGTTCGTGGGCGATGCGATTCACCGCGCTGACCACTTGCGCCGCGCCTACCAGTGCGTCCTTGCGCAGGTGCATTGGCGTCGGGCCCGCGTGGGCTTCGACGCCGGTGAGGGTCAGGTCGAACCACTTCTGGCCCAGGCAGCCCATGACCACGCCGATGGTGGTGGCCTGGTCTTCCAGCACCGGACCCTGCTCGATATGCGCCTCGAAATAGGCGCCCACCGGGTGGCCCAGCACGGCGCGGGAACCGGCATAGCCGATGCGCTGCAATTCAGCGCCCACCGACAGCCCTTGCTCGTCCTGCTTGTCGAGGGTTTCCTGCAGGTCGAACTTACCGGCGAACACCCCAGAACCCATCATGCACGGCGGGAATCGCGAGCCTTCTTCGTTGGTCCACACCACCACTTCAATCGGTGCTTCGGTCTCGATGTGCAAATCATTGAGGGTGCGGATCACCTCCAGTCCAGCCATCACGCCGTAGCAACCGTCGAACTTGCCGCCGGTAGGCTGGGTGTCGATATGGCTGCCGGTCATCACCGGCGCCAGTGCCGGATTACGCCCGGCACGGCGGGCAAAGATATTGCCGATGGCGTCGACGCTGACGCTGCATCCGGCGGCTTCGCACCATTGCACGAACAGGTCGCGGGCCTGGCGGTCGAGGTCGGTAAGGGCCAGGCGACATACGCCACCTTTTGGCGTGGCGCCCAGGCGGGCGAGGTCCATCAACGATTGCCACAGGCGCTCGCGGTTGATCAGCGGGGCGTTGCTCTGGAGCGGTTGCGCAAAACTATTCATCAGCAGTCTCCGGTCAGGCACTCAGGGCCAGGTAACGGTTCTTGATCGTCGGGTCGGCGCGGAAGGCTTCGGCACTGCCTTCGTACACCACGCGGCCCTGTTCGAGGACGTAATGGCGGTCGGCGAGCTTGTCGCAGACCATCAGGTTCTGTTCCACCAGCAGCACCGGCAGGCCGTCTTCCTTGACCTTGCGCAGGATCTTCACCAGCTCGTCGACGATCACCGGCGCGAGGCCTTCGGTGGGCTCATCGAGGATCAGCAGCTTGGGATCGTTGAGCAGCGCGCGGGCGATGGCGAGCATCTGTTGCTCACCGCCGGACAGCGCGTGGCCGGCGTTCTTGCGGCGCTCCCTGAGGCGCGGGAACATGCCGTACACGTCTTCCATCTGCCAGCGGCTGGTCTTGCGCACGGCAATGCGCAGGTTTTCCTCCACCGTGAGCAGGCGGAAAATCCCGCGGTTCTCCGGCACCAGCGCCAGGCCCTGGCGGGCGATTTCGAAGATTTTCTGCCCCACCAGCGGCTGGCCGTTGAAGTGAATCTGGCCCTGGCGCGGGCAGATAATCCCGAGGATGCTGCGCAGGGTGGTGGTCTTGCCGGCACCGTTGCGCCCCAGCAGGGTCACCAGTTCGCCAGGGTTGACGGTCAGGGACACGCCTTCAAGGACGTGGCTCTTGTCGTAGTAGGAATGGATATTGTCGACGGTCAGCATCAGGCGGCTTCTCCCAGGTAGGCGGTGCGCACGCGCTCGTCGGCGCGCACGAATTCCGGTGTGCCTTCCACCAGGATCTGGCCGTGACTCATCACGGTGATGCGTTGGCTGATGGACATGACGATGCTCATGTTGTGCTCGATCAGCAGCACGGTATGGTCGCGGCCGAGGTCGCTGATCAGTTGGGTCATGATCGGGATGTCGTCGATGCCCATGCCCGAGGTGGGTTCGTCGAGCATCAGCAGCTTGGGTCTGGAGCAGATCGACATGCCGACTTCCAGCACCCGCTGCTGACCGTGGGACAACTCGCCGGCCAGGGTGTCGGCGCGGGCGGTGAGTTGCAGGCGTTCCAACACCTGGTCGGCCATTTCCAGGTGTTCGCGCTTGCTGTCGACCCGGCGCCAGAAGTTCAGCGCGCGGGCGCCGTCGCGACCCTGGGCGGCCAGGCGCAGGTTTTCGCGCACGCTGAGGTTCTGGAACAGGCTGGTGAGCTGGAACGAGCGCGCCATGCCCAGGCCGACGCGGCCGTGGGCCGGTTTGCGCATCAGGTTCTTGCCGTCGAAATGAATTGCTCCGGCGGTGGCCTGGCGTTCGCCGGTCAGGCAGTGGAACAGGCTGGTCTTGCCCGCGCCATTGGGGCCGATGATGGTGTGGATGGTGCCGGCTTCGACCTTGAGGTTGACACCGTTCACCGCGTGGAACGCACCGTAGGCCAGTTCCAGGTTCTTGGTTTCCAGCAGGATGCTCATGACAGCTTCTCCTTGGTCACAACGTCGGCCTTGCGGCTGCCGCGCACACGGTCGAACAGGGTCGACAGACCGCCCCACAAACCGCCGCGCATGAAGATCACCACCAGGATCAGGATCACCCCCAGCAGCATCAGCCAGCGCGGCCACAGATCGGAAAGGAAGTCCCCCAGCAGCACGATGGAACCGGCGCCCAGCAACGAGCCGAACAGCGAGCCGGTGCCGCCGACGATGGTCATGATCAGGATGTTTTCGGACATCGCCAGGTCGATGTTCGACAGCGGCACAAAGTGCAGCAGCATCGCGTACAGCGCCCCGGCAATCCCGGTGACGGCGCCGGACAACACGAACACCAGGATCTTGAAGTGGCGGGTGTCATAGCCGATGGCCGAAGCGCGGGTTTCGTTTTCGCGAATCGCCATCAGCGTGCTGCCGAATGGAGAGGCGATCACCCGGCGGGCGCCGATGAAGATCAGCAGGAACAGCACCGCGACAAACCCGTAGAACGCGCGGGCGTCGGTCAGCGACAGAAGCACGGTGTCACCGATGCGGATTTCCGGGCGCGGCACGCTGAGCAGGCCGTTGTCGCCGCCGGTCCAGTCGCTCAGGGTGTAGGCGACGAAGTAGGCCATCTGGCTGAAGGCCAGGGTCAGCATCACGAAGTAAATGCCGGTGCGACGGATCGCCAGGGCGCCCACCAGGAAAGCCAGGAAACCACCGGCGACGGCGGCACCCAGCAGTGCGCTGAACAGCCCCAGTTGCAGGTGAATCATCAACAGCGCCGCGCAGTAGGCGCCGGCCCCGAAGAAGATGCCTTGGCCGAACGACAGCAGCCCGGTGTAACCCAGCAGCAGGTTGCAGGCGAGGGCGGCCATGGCAAAGATCAGGATCTCGGTGGCCAGGGTCGCCGAGGGCAGAATCAACGGCAGGCCGATCAACACCACGAGCACCAACAGCAGCATGTAGCGCGACTGGGTCTTGGCGAACGGCAGGGGATTTTTCTCGCTCATGTCAGGCTCTCCCGAACAGGCCGTAAGGACGCACCAGGATCACCACGGCCATCGCACCGTAGATCATCAGGCTCGCGCCCTGGGGCCAGAGTGTGGTCATCAGGCTTTGCACCACGCCGACCAGCAGGCCGCCCACCAGTGCACCGCTGAAGGAACCCATGCCGCCAATCACCACCACCACGAACGCCACGCCGAGGATTTCCGGGCCGACAAAGGGCTGGGCGCCGCGCAACGGGGCGAACAGCACACCGGCCACACCGGCGAGGGCCACGCCGAGGGCGAAGGTCATGGAGAACAGGCGGAAAATGTTGGTGCCCAGCAGGGACACGGTTTCCGTGCTTTCACTGCCGGCCCGCACCAGGGCGCCGAAGCGCGTGCGTTCCAGCAGCAGCCACAGGCCAAGGCCGACGAGGCCGGAGAACACGATCAGGAACAGGCGGTAGTAGGGGTAGACAAAATCGCCCACCACCAGCACCCCGCGCAGCAATTCCGGTACGGCGACACTCTTGCCCACCGGGCCCCAGATCATCACGCTGGCTTCCTGGATGATCAGGGCAATCCCCAGGGTCACCAGAATCTGGAACATGTGCGGCAAGTGATAAATCCGCTGGATCAATAATCGCTCGATCACCCAGGCCAGCGCGGCCACCACCAGCGGCGCGATCAGCAGTGCCAGCCAGAAGCTGCCGGTGAGGCTGACGGCGGTGTAGCAGATGTAGGCGCCCAGCAAAAAGAACGCACCGTGGGCGAAGTTGACGAAGTTCAGCAGGCCGAAAATGATCGTCAAGCCGACCGCGATCAGGAAGTAGATCATCCCAAGGCCCAGGCCGTTGAGAATCTGGAACAGGTAAAGATTAAGCATGCAGGAACCCTCGGCAGGTGGCCGCATGAGCGGCCCTGCGCTGTGTCACCAGTAGATTTTCAGCGGATCAGCCGAGCACGCAGCCCGTGGCTTCCACCGGCGGGAACGACTGGCCGGAGCTGAGCACCTTGGCCAGATCGTCCTTGTCGGCCATGTCGCCTGCGGCCTTGCCCACCAGCAGGTAGTAGTCCTTGATCACCTGATGGTCGCCGGAGCGGATCGACTCCTTGCCGGTGGGGCCTTCGTAGCTCAGGCCCTGCATGGCCTTGGCCACGGTCGGCCCGTCGAAACTGCCGGTGGAGATGATGGTTTCGAGCATGACCTTGGTGCTGATGTAGTCGGCGGCCAGCGGGTAAGTGGGGTTGATGCCGTATTTGGCCTTGGTGAGTTTCACCAGGTCACGGTTGAGCGGGGTGTCGACCTGATGCCAGTACTGAGCGCCGAGGTACACACCTTCCAGTACGTCACTGCCCAGCTCCTGGAACTGGTCGAGGCCGGCGGACCACACCAGCAACACTTTCATGCGCTCCTTGATACCGAAGTTCACCGCCTGACGCAGGGTGTTGGACGACTGGCTGCCGAAGTTCAGCAGCACCAGCACGTCGGGTTTGGCGGCGATGGCATTGGTCAGGTAGCCGGAGAACTCCTGCTCCTGCAGCGAGTGGTAGCTGTTGCCGGCGTGTTCCAGGCCATGCTCGGCCAGCACCGATTTGGCGCCTTCGAGCAGGGCTTCGCCGAACACGTATTGCGGGGTGATGGTGTACCAGCGCTTGGCGTCGGGCAGCAGCTTGATCAGCGGCACGAGGGTCTCGCGGATCGCGCCGTAGGTCGGCACCGACCAGCGGAACGTGGCGCTGTTGCAGTCCTTGCCGGTGACTTCATCGGCGCCCACCGGGGTCATGAACACGCCACCGGCCTTGCTCACTTCCTTGGCCACCGCGAGTGCCGAAGACGACAGGGTACAGCCCTGGAAAAAGCGTGCGCCGTCCTGCTGGATCGCTTCCTGGACTTTACGCACGGCCTTGCCGGCGTTGCCTTCGGTGTCGATCACTTTGTAGACCAGCGGGCGGCCGAGTAACTCGGGATGCTGTTCCACCGCGAGGCGTGAACCCATGTCGGCAAATTTGCCATAACTGGCAAAGGCGCCAGACATGGACTTGAGGCCGTAAAAGGTAAAAGGCTCGGCGGCGAATGCAGAACGCACGCTCAGCGGGAGGCTGAGGGCGGCGGCTGCGGTGAGACTGGCTTTCAACAACGTACGACGCTGCATGGGGTGACTCCCTGGATTAGTTATTGGCAGGAGTGGCAATGGCGATACGGTGGAGCACGGCCTGTGGGCAGGCCTTTTATTGGTGGAGGGTGCGGCTTAGTGGTTGTGGTCGAACTCCAGTAGAAAGTGCGGGCTGACTTCACCTTCAAGGGCGGTCATGTGGTGTTCGGCGTCGCACATGTGTTCGTGCATCAGGCTGCGTACGGTGGCTTCGTCTTCGGCCCGGAAGGCGATCAGCAGTTGTTTGTGGTAGTCGAGGTTGGCGGCGTCGAATTGCTTGCGCTTGGGTTTGTAGGCTTTTTTCAGCACGACCAGGTCACGCAGCAGGTCGTTGAGGAATTGCGCCATGAAGCTCAGCAGCGGGTTGGGGCAGGCCTTGGCCAGCAGGTTGTGGAATTCCAGTTCGGCGATGCGTTGTTCGCGTTGGCCGGCTTCGCTGTCTTCGGGGGCGCTGCAGAAATCGACGTTGTCCTGGAGGGCGCGGTAGTCGTCTTCGCTCAGGCGGCCCAGGACCGAGACGGCGAGTTCGACTTCGATGACTTTGCGCAGCTGGTAGACCTGCTCGCCGTCCAGGTGCTGGAAGTGCAGGTAGTTGCGCAGGGCGCGGCTGGCGGGTTCGGTGCCGGCCTGGTTGAGATAGGCGCCGCCGCTGGGGCCGGTGCGGGTGTTGACCAGGCCTTCGACTTCCAGCGCCTTGAGGGCTTCGCGGGCGGAGCCTTTGGAGCACTGGAAGCTTTCCATCAGTTCGCGTTCGGTGGGCAAGCGGTCGCCGGGCTTCAGGGCGTCGGTGACGATGGAGCGTTTGACCGACTCGACGATCACGTCGGAGAGCTTCTGGCGTTTGCGGCGCAACGGGCGGCTTAGCATGGTGTTTGATTGATCCTATTAATGCGGATTAATAGTACTTAATAGGGGTTTGGGG
>NZ_JACARS010000186.1:0-519 GCF_013386485.1 Pseudomonas sp. P7758
GGTAGTGCCTGGGCTCATCGGGCGTACTTCTGCTTCGAGGATGCCCTTAGCGTAGTTGCTGATAACGGCTTATGTGGCCTGGCTGTGAACGATGCGGTTGCGCCCGGAATGCTTGGCGTCATACAGCGCCCGATCGGCACTCAGCAGCAGCTCTTCCAGCGAGCCACGGCTGCGTTTGTCCCAGGTACTGAGCCCGACGCTGACGGTGACCGACAGCGCGTCGCCGTCCGCCGGTGGCAAGTGCTCCACCGCACTGCGGATATGTTCGGCGATGGTGCTCGCACCCTCGCCGTCGGTATCCGGCAGGATCACCGCGAACTCTTCGCCGCCGTAGCGCGCAGCCAGGTCGGCGGGGCGACGAATATTGCTGCCGATGACCCGGGCCACGTTGCGCAAGGCCTCATCGCCACCCTGGTGACCATGGCGGTCGTTGAAGGCCTTGAAGTGGTCGACATCAATCATCAGCAAGGCCAGTGGCTCGCCTGAGCGTTGCGCGCGCTCCCATTCCAGGCGCAGGCG
>NZ_JACARS010000019.1:0-52428 GCF_013386485.1 Pseudomonas sp. P7758
CTGACACTCCGCCTTCGCGAGCAAGCCCGCCCCCACATTTTTTACCGGGTTCCGTCAGGCAAATTGGGCAGCGGCATAACCGGAAGCCCACGCCCACTGGAAATTGAACCCGCCCAGGTGACCGGTCACATCCAACACTTCGCCGATGAAGTACAAACCGGGGCTTTTCAGGGATTCCATGGTCTTGGACGAGACTTCCCGGGTGTCCACGCCACCCAGGGTGACCTCGGCGGTGCGATAGCCTTCAGTACCCGCCGGCACCAGTTGCCAGCTCCCCAGTTTGCCGGCGATGTCGGCAATCTCGGCGTGGGTGTACTGCTTCATCGGCTTGGAAACGAACCAGGTTTCGGCCAGCAGGTTGGCCATCTTCTTGGTGAAGATCTCACCCAGCAGGGTTTTCAGCTCGCTGTTCGGGCGCTCCACCTGTTGCGCTTGCAGCCAGGTGTGGGCGTCGTGGTCGGGCAGCAGGTTGATTTCCACCGTGTCGCCGGGTTCCCAGTAGGAGGAAATCTGCAGGATCGCCGGCCCGCTCAGGCCGCGGTGGGTAAACAGGATGTTCTCGCGAAAGCTTTGGTCGTTGCAGCTCACCAGGCAATCCACGGACGTACCGGACAGCTCGCCGCACAATTCCTTGAGCTGGTCGGTGATGGTGAACGGCACCAGCCCGGCGCGGGTTGGCAGCAGTTCATGGCCGAACTGCTTGGCCACTTGATAACCAAAGCCGGTGGCCCCCAGGGTCGGGATCGACAGCCCGCCGGTGGCGATCACCAGTGATTCGCAGCGCAACTCACCCAGGGTGGTTTGCAACTGATAGCCGCCATCGACCTTGGCAATCTCCTGCACCGAGGTGTCCAGGTGCATGCTCACGCCGACCTGGATGCACTCATCCAGCAGCATCCCGAGGATGTCGCTGGACTTGTTGTCGCAGAACAGCTGGCCGAGTTTTTTCTCGTGGTACGGCACGCCGTGCTTGGCCACCAGCGCGATGAAATCCCACTGGGTGTAGCGGGCCAGGGCGGACTTGCAGAAGTGCGCGTTGTGGGAGAGGAAGTTGGCAGGCTCCGTGTACATATTGGTGAAGTTGCAGCGGCCACCGCCGGACATCAGGATCTTTTTGCCGGCCTTGTTCGCGTGGTCGATCAACATCACCTTGCGCCCACGTCCGGCGGCGGTCAGCGCACACATCAAGCCTGCGGCGCCGGCGCCAATGATCACAACTTCGGTCGAGCGCACAGCCATGTCCTCATACAAATTCTGAATTGGAATACAGTCAAATGTGGGAGCGGGCTTGCTCGCGAATGCGGTGTATCAGTCGACAGATTCGGTGACTGACACTCCGCATTCGCGAGCAAGCCCGCTCCCACATTTTTGATCTCGGTATAGTTTGAGATCTTTACAGGATACGCACGCGCAACGAACGGCCTTTGATCTTGCCGTCATTCAAACGCTGCAGCGCCTGCTTGGCGATCCCGCGTTCAACGGCCACGAACGCCTGGAAATCAAAGATCGCGATCTTGCCGACCTGGGCCCCCGGAATCCCGGCTTCACCGGTCAGTGCGCCGAGGATGTCGCCCGGGCGAACCTTGTCTTTACGGCCGGCGGCAATGCACAGGGTGCTCATCACTGGCAGCAACGGGCCGCCGCTTTGCGGCTTGAGGTTGTCCAACTGGTCCCAGTTCAGCGGCGACTTCTGCAACTGCTCGATGGCCTGGGCGCGGTGGGCTTCAGACGGGGCAACCAGGCTGATAGCGATGCCAGTCTCACCCGCGCGACCGGTACGGCCCACGCGGTGGATGTGGATTTCCGAGTCGCGGGCCAGTTCGACGTTGATCACCATGTCCAGTGCATCAATGTCCAGGCCACGGGCTGCCACGTCGGTGGCGACCAGTACCGACGTACTGCGGTTGGCGAACATCGCCAGTACCTGGTCACGGTCGCGCTGTTCCAGGTCGCCATGCAGGCCAACGGCGGAGATGCCCTTGGCGGTCAGGTGATCCACGGTTTCCTGCACTTGCTGCTTGGTAAAGCAGAAGGCTACGCAAGACGCCGGGCGGAAATGCGCCAGGACCTTGGTCACCGCGTCCATGCGCTCTTCCGGGGAGATCTCGTAGAAGCGTTGCTCGATCTGGTCGTCCGAGTGGAACGCTTCGGCCTTGACCTGTTGCGGCGCGCGCATGAATTTCGAGGCCAGTTGCTTGATGCTCACCGGGTAGGTGGCCGAGAACAGCAGGGTCTGGCGGCGGGCCGGGGTCTTGCTGATGATGTCTTCGATGGCGTCGTAGAAGCCCATGTCGAGCATGCGGTCGGCTTCATCGAGGATCAGCGTGTTCAAGCCGTCCAAAACCAGCGAACCCTTGCGCAGGTGCTGCTGGATGCGGCCCGGGGTGCCGACGATGACGTGGGCGCCGTGCTCCAGGGAGGCGATCTGCGGGCCGAGGGACACGCCGCCGCACAGGGTCAGCACCTTGATGTTGTCTTCGGCGCGGGCCAGGCGCCGGATTTCCTTGGCCACCTGGTCAGCCAGCTCGCGGGTCGGGCACATGACCAGTGCCTGGCAACCGAAGTAGCGCGGGTTGATCGGGTTCAGCAGGCCGATGCCGAAGGCTGCGGTCTTGCCGCTGCCGGTCTTGGCCTGGGCAATCAGGTCCAGCCCTTTGAGGATCACCGGCAAGCTTTGCGCCTGGATCTGCGTCATCTCGACATAACCCAGCGAGTCGAGGTTAGCCAGCATGGCGGCGGACAGGGGCAAAGTATTAAAAGCGGTGGCGATGGTAGTCACGGGACTGGCTCTGCAAAACAAAATGTCGCGCAGTGTACCAGCCTCGTGGGATTTTCCCTGCAAGTTCTAGACGAGAAGCCTGTTAATGCTCAATGTCGTGCTCACGGCTGACCACGCGTTTGCCGTCTTTTGGCGACAATTGCAGGAAGATCGCCGCCGCCAGCATCGCCATGATGCCCACGGTGACGAAGGTCAACTGGAACGCGCCGAGCACGGTGTCGACCCCGTCGTTGCCCACTTCGGCGGTAAAACCACCCAGCAGCGCACCGGCGCAGGCCACCCCAAGGCTCAGGGACAACTGCGCCACCACCGACAGCAAACTGTTGCCGCTGCTGGCCTGGGCGTCGTCGAGGTCGATCAGGGTCACGGTGTTCATCGCGGTGAATTGCAGCGAGTTGATCGCCCCGAGGATCGCCAGCATGCTCAGCAGCAGCGGGTAGGGCGTGTGTTCGCTGACCAGGCCCATGCTTGCCAGCATGATGCCCAGCGCCAGGGTGTTGCCGGTCAGCACCACGCGGTAGCCCAGGCGCTCGATCAGCGGCCGGGCGATGGACTTGGCAAACATCGCCGCCGCCGCCAGGGGCAGCATGCTCATCCCGGCTTCGGACGGTGAGTAACCGAGCGCCACCTGCAGCAACAGCGGCACCAGGAAAGGCAACGCGCCGCTGCCCAGGCGAGCGAACAGGTTGCCGAGGATGCCCACCGCAAAGGTCCGGGTCTTGAACAGCACCGGCGAGAACAGCGGGTTGTCGATATGCCCGGCGCGCAGCCAGTAAGCCGCCAGGCACGCGAGGCCGCCGAACAGCAGCAACATCACCCGCAGGTGCGGCAGGTGCAATTCGCCGAGGCCTTCCATGGCGATAGTGATCAGCACCATCGCCGCGCCGAACAGCAGGAAACCCACGCCGTCGAACCGCGTACGTTCGCTGCCGCGCAGGTCGGGGATGAATTTCCAGACGGCGTAGCAGCCGATGATGCCCACCGGCAGGTTGATCAGGAAGATCCAGTGCCAGGTCAGGTATTGCACCATCCAGCCGCCCATGGTCGGGCCGAGCAGTGGGCCGAGCAGCCCGGGAATGGTGATGAAACCCATGATCCGCACCAGCTCCGAGCGCGGGTAGGCGCGCAGCACCACCAGCCTGCCCACCGGCAACATCAACGCACCGCCCAGGCCCTGGATCACCCGGGCGCCCACCAGCATGGTCAGCGTGCTGGAGAGCGCGCAGAGCAACGAGCCAATGCTGAACAGCATGATCGCGCCGAAGAAGATCTTCTTGGTGCCGAAGCGGTCGGCCACCCAGCCCGAGGCGGGAATCAGCAGGGCCACGGTGAGCATGTAGGCAATCACTACGCCTTGCATGCGCAACGGGTTCTCCGCCAGGTCTCGGGCCATGGCCGGCAACGCGGTGTTGAGAATCGTCCCATCCAGCGATTGCATGAAGAAGGCAATCGCTACCACCCAGGGTAGCCAGCGGGCGGTCTTGGCATCGAGAGGGGCGCGATTCGGCATGAGTTACCTTTTTGTTAGCAGCCTATGTGTCGGCGATTATGCGCCATCGGCGGCTCCTTTTCCCACAGGCCCTTCGTCTATATCTGACAGCGCCACGTGTTTGCCCACCAGGAAATCAATCAGCGCGCGGTGCACGGCCAGGGCCGCCTCGCGGGATTCCAGGTCGAGCAAATGGCCGGTGTGTTCGGCGGTGGCGAAGCTGCTGCGGCCTACGTATTTCTTGAACAGTTGGGCTTCGTCTGCCGGGGTGTACTCGTCCAGCACGCCGTTGAGGAAGTGCACCGGGGTTTCGATCCGGGTCAGTTGCGGCAGGTAGTTGCCGTCACCCAGCGCCAGCACCTGATGGATATGGAAGCGTGCTTGGCGATACTCGGTGGTGGCCATGGTCGACAGGTGCCGGTGATTGTTGCGCTTGAGCCGGGGCGACAGGTATTTGCCCACGGTTTCATTCAGCAGATGGCCGACGGCGGATTTGTCATCGGCCTCGATCAGCACGCGCACCCGCTCTACGTATTCGAGCATGGCCTGGTTGAGGTTGGGCGCCAGTGCCATCACCACCGAGCTTTCAATCGACGGCGGGTTGTGGGCGAGGGTCAGCAGCGTGGAAATCCCGCCCCATGAGGCAGACACCAGGTGGTTGACCTCAAAGCGTTCCACCAGAGCGCGCAGGATCTGCACTTCATCGTCCTTGGTCACAAGGTCGAGGTCGGTGTTGTGCGGGCGTGAATAGCCGGAGAACGGCAGGTCGAACATCAGCACATTGAAGTGCTCGGACAGGCACTTGCTGGTGCGTGCAAACGAGCGGGTGGTGGACAGCGCGCCGTTGACCAACAGCACGGTTTTCTTCTCTGGGTTGTTACCAAGCTGCTCTACGTGAACGTTGTAGTGCTTGAACAGCTTTTCAATGACAAAACTTCCATGGTTCATGTCAACGCTCCAGCTTGCCCTATCCCGGGCAAGGTCGTGCATCACTTGCGTGCAAGTGGGTTGAGGACGGCGGGGTGTTGTTTGAGTTTTTTTACCGCGCGGACGTGGCTAGGTGCCACCAACCTTTATAACGAGGTTTTTCGCGAGCGACAACTGGCCGGACGGCCAGGTGTCTGGAGTGGGGCTTTGAGGATGAACCGAATCAAAATGTGGAATGCGATCAACTGTGGGAGCGGGCTTGCTCGCGAATGCGGTGCCTCAGTCACAGATGTAGTGGCTGACACGCCGCATTCGCGAGCAAGCCCGCTCCCACATGGGTTTTGCGTTGCTTATAAGGTCAGGGTCAGGCGTTTTACCAGCGCCCCCGGCAGCAGATTGGATGACGTATTGCGCTGGCTATACGTACTCGCCGACAGCAGCAATTCCCGATCAGCGGTCAGCGCTTCCAGTTGCGAGCCCAGCAGGCTGTACACGCTGTCATCAAAACGCATGGTGCTGACCGGCGCCTTGATCTCACCGTCCTCGACCCAGAACGTGGCGAAGCGGGTCATTCCGGTCAGGCGCGCGGCGGGCTGGTCGGAGTAGTTCAGGTACCACAGGTTGCTGATGTACAAACCGGTACCCAGTTGCTTGAGGATATCGGCCTGGGCCAGGTCGCCGGCGGCCATCTGCAGGGCGCTTGGAGATTCATCGCCGCTGGCGCCATTGGTGCTCAAGCCGTATTCGGCAGCACTGCGGGAGTTCACCAATTGGCCTTCAGCCTTGCCGGCATTGATCAGCTTCACATCACTGCGCCGATAGCCGTCACGGGAAAACGCCGAACTCAGGGAGCCGCTGACCTGTTCGTCCAGGGTCACCAGCGGGCTCAAGGACTGATCACCGCCATACAACCGTTGCAACGGGCTGCCTTTGCTGGCGATGGCCTGGGCGGAAAACCCGCCCCAGGTGAGCATGCTGATGATTTCTTCCATGGCCGCCGGGGCAAGGTAGGCGCGGTATTGCCCCGGTGCCAGCGGGTGCAGCGGGCGACCAAGGTATTCCAGTTGCTCACGGGCCTGCTTGAAACGCTGGGCGAAGGCCACGCTGTCCCAATCGTTGCCGGCGTAGCTGGCTTTCACCGCTTCACCGTTGGCGTGGAACAGGCTGAAGTCGAAGTTGAAACTGTTGGCCTGGTGCCAGCCGAAGGCGCCTGATGAACTGGCGAAACCACGGCTGATAGGGCCGGCGGCGTAGAATCCGACCATGTCCACGCCCTCGGCGGCCGCGCTGATTGCTTCCAGCACCTGGGCCAGGTCCGGCAGTGGTCGGTCCTGCTGGTCCTTGTTTTGCCAGGCGTTGTGGTTGAGCAGCAGGTACGGATCCTGCGGCAACAACGGCAAGGTCTCGCGCAGTTGTTGCAGGCCGTCGGCCAGGCGCTGGCGATCCAGTTCAGGCTCGCCCGCCAGGGTGATACCGAGGTCGGCGTGGCGCCCGTCATTGATCAGCTTCAGGTTCAGGCTGGCCTGTTGCACCTGGCCGGCCTGGCGCACTTTGCCGTGGTTGAAACGCACAAACTCGGAGGACTCGTCGGCGTAGCCGAGGTGGAATTGTTCGTGGTCGGTGATGGCCTGCTTGAGCCAATCCACCAGGGCTTTGAAATTATTCATCAGGCGTCTCCCCCGAACACGTCCACGTTGCTGAACACACAGGCCGGCGACGCATGGCCGACGCGGATCACCTGGTTGGGTTCGCCCTTGCCGCAGTTCGGCGTGCCCAGCACCTTGAAGGTGCTGGCGTCGCCGACGGCGCTGAGGTTGCGCCAGAACTGCGCGGAAATCGCCCGGTAGTTGGGGTTCTTCACCACGCCTTTGAGCTCGCCGTTTTCAATCAACTGGCCCCACTCGCAGCCAAACTGGAATTTGTTGCGTGCATCGTCAATCGACCACGAACGGTTGGTGGACATCAGGATGCCGTTCTCGATGCCGCCAATCAGCTGCGCCATGTTCTGGTCGCCGGCCTCGATATTCAGGTTGGCCATGCGGTCGATCGGCGCGCGGTTCCAGCTGCAGGCACGGCTGTTGGCCACGCCTTGCATGCCGGCGCGGTATTGCGACAACGCACCGCCCAACGGCTTGAGCAGCAAGCCTTCGCGGATCAGGAATTGTTTGCTGGCCTTCGTGCCGTCGTCGTCATGCCCGTAGCTGGCGAGCTGCTCGGGAATGTCCGGGTCGAAGGTCACGTTCAGCAGGTTGGAGCCGTATTGCAGGTGACCGAAATCGCTGGCCTTGACGAAGCTGGTGCCGGCGTAATTGCGCTCGTCGCCCAGGATGCGGTCGAGTTCCAGCGGGTGGCCGATGGATTCGTGGATCTGCAGGATCATCTGGTCGGGCATCAGCAGCAGGTCGCGTGGGCCCTGGGGTGTGTTCGGGGCCAGCAGCAGTTGCAGCGCCTGGTCGGCAATTTGCGGCGCGGCGCCCACCAGGCCGAAGCGGCTGATCACGTCGAAGCCGCCTTGCTGGCCGAAGTTGGTGCCGCCCAGGGTGCGGGTCTGGCTGTCATTGCCGTCGTAGGCCGTGACGTTGACACCCGGGAACACAAACCGCTGGGCCTGGCGCAGTTCGGCGCCGGCGCTGTTGAGGTAGATCTGTTCGACGTGGGTGGTGCCCAGGCTGACTTCCCAGTTCACCAGGCGCTCGTCCTTGGGCACGGCGGCCGATTCGGCGCCGAGCAGTTGGTAGCAGTCGCTCAGGGACGGGAAGGGCTGGTCGAGGCTCGGCGACAGGTAGTCGGCAATGTCGCTGGACACTGGCTGGTCGCGCAGGTCGAGCAGGGCGTGGGGCTTGATGAGCCGGGCTTGCTGTTCGGCGCGCTCAAGGGCGGCTTGCAGGCCGGGCAGGGAAATGTCGTGGGTGGCGGCGTAGGCTTCGACGCCATTGAGGCGCACGGTGAGCATCGCGCCTTCGTCCTGGCTGAGGTGTGGCGGCTCGGCGACGTTCTTGCGTACCGACAGGTACTGGCCGGACTCGCGGACGTAGCGCAGGGAAAAGAATTCGGCGGTGGTGCGCAGGGCACTGAACTGCTTTTTGAGTGTGGCGTGGTGTTCGAACATGGGGCCTTCCTTGTGGGCGGCTCGGCGCGGGCAGGCAAACAGAGTAGGCCTGGGCTGGGAGCTGATCAAGGAAAGTGTAGGCGGGCGGGAGGTCTTGCGGTGTCAGATCGGGCCTCTTCGGGAGCAAGCCCCCTCCCACATTTGATCGGGTTCACACGGTCAAAAATGTGGGAGCGGGCTTGCTCGCGAAGGGAGCACCTCGGTCCATCAGTTACTGCGCAGTAGGACCCACTTCACGCATCGGCTTGCCACGCACCGGCGCATCGCCTGCCACGTAGTAATCCGCAGTGCTGCGCGGCAGTGGCTTGCGGCCACGGATCTTGTCGGCGATTTTCTCGGCGATCATGATCGTCGGCGCGTTCAGGTTGCCGGTGGTGATGATCGGCATGATCGAGGCGTCAACCACGCGCAGACCCTGCATGCCATGCACACGGCCTTCGGCGTCAACCACGGCCATCTCGTCGGTGCCCATCTTGCACGAGCAGGACGGGTGGAACGCGGTCTCGGCGTGCTCACGGATAAACTTGTCCAGTTGCTCGTCGGTCTGCACGTCGATGCCCGGGCTGATTTCGCGGCCACGGTATTGGTCCAGTGCCGGCTGCTGCATGATTTCACGGGTCAGGCGGATGCCGTCACGGAATTCCTGCCAGTCCTGTTCGGTGGCCATGTAGTTGAAGAGGATGCTCGGGTATTCCCGTGGGTTCTTCGACTTCAGCTGCACGCGGCCACGGCTCGGCGAACGCATGGAGCCCATGTGCGCCTGGAAACCGTGCTCTTTCACACCGTTGCTGCCGTTGTAGTTAATCGCCACCGGCAGGAAGTGATACTGGATGTTCGGCCAATCGAATTCTTCACGGGTACGGATGAAACCGCCCGCTTCGAACTGGTTGCTGGCGCCGATGCCGGTGCCGTTGAACAGCCACTCGGCACCAATGGCCGGCTGGTTGTACCAGAGCAGCGACGGGTACAGCGAGACCGGTTGGGTGCACGCGTATTGCAGGTACAGCTCAAGGTGATCCTGCAGGTTTTCGCCGACGCCTGGCAGGTCGTGGACCACCGGGATGTCGAGGCTTTCCAGCAGCTTCGCCGGGCCGACGCCGGAACGTTGCAGCAGTTGCGGCGAAGCGATTGCGCCGCTGCACACCAGGACTTCCTTGCGGGCACGGGCTTCAACGCGCTCTTCGGCAGCACCGATCAGGTAACGCACGCCGACGGCGCGCTTGCCTTCGAACAGGACTTTGTCGGTCAGGGCATGGGTGACGATGGTCAGCGTCGAGCGCTTCTTGGCCGTGTCCAGGTAACCGCGAGCGGTGCTGGCGCGACGACCGTTTGGCGTCACGGTACGGTCCATCGGGCCGAAGCCTTCCTGCTGGTAGCCGTTCAAGTCTTCGGTACGTGGGTAACCGGCCTGTACGCCGGCTTCAACCATCGCGTGGAACAGCGGGTTGTTGCCGGCCTTTGGCGTGGTCACGCTGACCGGGCCGTCTCCACCGTGGTAGTCGTTCGGGCCGATGTCGCGGGTTTCGGCTTTACGGAAATACGGCAGGCAGTCCAGGTAGGTCCAGTCTTCCAGGCCCGGCAGTTTCGACCAGTTGTCGTAGTCCATCGCGTTGCCGCGGATGTAGCACATGCCGTTGATCAACGAGGAACCGCCGAGGCCCTTGCCGCGACCGCATTCCATCCGGCGGCCGTCCATGTGTGGCTCTGGATCGGTTTCGTAGGCCCAGTTATAGCGGCGGCCTTGCAGCGGGAACGCCAGGGCGGCTGGCATCTGGGTACGGAAATCGAAACGATAGTCCGGGCCGCCGGCTTCCAGCAGCAGGACGGTGACGCCTTCGTCTTCGGTCAGACGGGTCGCCAGGGTGTTACCGGCAGAGCCGGCACCCACAATGATGTAGTCGTATTCTTGGGACATTGAATGCACCCTCGTGAAAGTTGGTTCAGGCTGCTTTTGTGGCGAGGGAGCTTGCTCCCGTTCGACTGCGCAGCAGTCGCAAAGTCAGCGCTCGAGTTCTGTCTGAAAGAACTGCGGTACCTGGCATGGGGCTGCTTCGCGGCCCGACGGGAGCAAGCCCCCTCGCCACATGGGCCATGCCAGGCTCAATCAGGTTTTAGAACACCGAGGCGTAGTCGCCCAGCTCAACCTGTACCGATTTGATGCGAGTGAAGTTGTTCAGCGAGCTGATCCCGTTTTCACGGCCCACGCCCGACTGCTTGTAGCCGCCCACCGGCATCTTCGCGTCGGACTCGCCCCAGGCGTTGATCCAGCAGATACCGGCTTCCAGCTGATGAATCACGCGGTGGGCGCGGTTCAGGTCCTTGGTCACCAGGCCAGCGGCCAGGCCGAAGTCGGTGTCGTTGGCGCGGCGGATCACTTCTTCTTCGGTGTCGTAGGTGAGGATGCTCATCACCGGGCCGAAGATTTCTTCACGCACGATGGTCATTTCGTCGGTGCAGTCAGTGAACACGGTCGGGGCCACGTAGGCACCCTTGGCGAATTCACCGTCGGTCAGACGGTCGCCGCCGCACAGCACGCGGGCGCCTTCTTCTTTACCTTTGGCGATGTAGCCGAGCACGCTTTCCATGTGGGCGAAGCTGACCAGCGGGCCGAAGTTGGTGTTTTCATCTTCCGGGTTGCCGATGCGGATGCGGGCAACGCGCT
This sequence comes from Pseudomonas sp. P7758, assembly GCF_013386485.1. Taxonomy (NCBI): domain Bacteria; kingdom Pseudomonadati; phylum Pseudomonadota; class Gammaproteobacteria; order Pseudomonadales; family Pseudomonadaceae; genus Pseudomonas; species Pseudomonas sp. P7758. Next base: position 10,967 of record NZ_JACARS010000019.1, read on the forward strand.
CGGCGATCTTGGCTTCGAACGCGCCTTTGAGGGCGATCGGAACGAACACGCGGGTGCCGTTGGTGCAGACCTGGCCCGAGCTGTAGAAGTTGGCCATCATCGCGATGTCGGCGGCGCGGTCGAGGTCGGCGTCGTCGAAAATGATCAGCGGGGATTTGCCGCCCAGTTCCATGGTGACTTCCTTGAGCGAAGAGCTCGAAGCGCTGGCCATGACTTTCTTGCCGGTGTCGGTGCCGCCGGTGAAGGAGACTTTCTCGATGCGCGGGTGTTCGGTCAGCCAGGTGCCGACTTCACGGCCGCTGCCGGTCAGGACGTTGAACACGCCATCCGGAACGCCGGCCGCGGTGTAGATTTCAGCCAGTTTCAGGGTGGTCAGCGAGGTGACTTCGCTTGGCTTGAAGATCATCGCGTTACCGGCCGCCAGGGCAGGTGCGGATTTCCACAGGGCGATCTGGATCGGGTAGTTCCATGCGCCGATACCGGCCACGACGCCCAGTGGCTCGCGACGGGTGTAGACGAACGAGGTGTCACGCAGCGGGATCTGCTCGCCTTCGATGGCGGGCACCAGGCCTGCGTAGTATTCCAGCACGTCAGCGCCGGTGACGATGTCGACGTATTGGGTTTCGGAATACGGCTTGCCGGTGTCCAGGGTTTCCAGGGCGGCCAGTTCGTCGTTGCGCTCACGCAGGATGTCGACGGCACGACGCAGGATGCGCGAACGCTCCATGGCAGTCATGGCGGCCCAGATTTTCTGGCCCTTTTCGGCGCTGACCACAGCGCGCTCGACGTCTTCTTTGGTAGCGCGTTGCACGTTGGCGAGAACTTCACCGTTAGCCGGGTTGATGGCTTCGAAAGTGGCATCGCTGCCAGCGTCGGAGTAGCCGCCGTCAATGTAGAGTTTTTGCAGTTCGAAACGGGCCATAAAGTCCTCGCAAGTGCATTAGTGGTTGGCGCGGTTCGGGAGTTGAGCGTTTATGTGTGCTCTAACTCACCTGCTTGGCCAATTGGAAATCCATGTATTCGTAAGCGATCCGTTGCGCCTGCTCCGTGTCGAAAGCGTCTCCCGACAGGGCGCCGCGCAACCACAAACCGTCGATCAGGGCCGCCAGGCCTCGGGCTGCGCTGCGTGCCTCGGGCAACGGCAACGCTCGGCGGAACTGGCAACACAGGTTGGAATACAGACGGTGATCGTTGATCCGCTGCAGCCTGTGCAATGACGGGTGGTGCATGCTGGTGGCCCAGAAGGCCAGCCAGGTTTTCATAGCCGGGCCGTTGACTTGGCTGGCGTCGAAGTTGCCTTCGATGATCACCTGAAGATGGGCCCGCGGGCTGTCATCTTTCAGCGCCAACCGGCGCTCGGTGACGTTCTCGATCAGCACGTTCATCAGGTACCGCATCGTGGCGGCGATCAGGCCATTCTTGTCCTGAAAATAGTGACTGATGATGCCATTCGAGACACCGGCCAGACGGGCGATCAGCGCAATGCTGGCATCCCCCATTCCGACCTGATCGACGGCCGTCAATGTGGCTTCGATCAACTGCTGGCGGCGTATGGGTTGCATACCGACCTTGGGCATCGTGCACCTCTCCTTAGGCCTGCCAACGGGCGATAAACGTCCGTCGGCTTGAGGGCCAGTCTATTTTGTTTTGATTGAACGTTCAATCAACAAAGAATAAGATCTGCGACAAATGGTCGCTGCCTACAGGTATTTCCTACGTGCATGTGGCGCCACCTGACATCGGGAAAACCCATGAAACAGCCCGGCACAGCGGTTCGCCGGGGGTTTATGGTTTTTCGGGGTGTCTTTATACACCCGTCCGTCGACTGCCGAAAAATCGATGGCTCGGGTCAAGCGTTGCCTTGTGTTTCTCTGCACTGCCCGGAGCATCTGTGCCATGAGTTCTGCCTCTCTTATAAAGACCCCGCCAGAAAAGGTGCGGGTCAACGGTTGGGTGTTCTACACCTCCACCGCGCTGATTCTGTTGTTGACCGCGATTCTGATCATCGCCCCGCAGGAAGCCGGCAGGATGCTCGGTGTGGCCCAAGCCTGGTTGTCGAAAAGCTTTGGCTGGTACTACATGGTCGTGATCGCCGCCTACCTGGTGTTTGTGGTGGGCCTGGCGTTTTCGTCCTATGGCAAATTGAAACTGGGCAGCAAGGACGACACCCCGGACTTCAGCTACGGCGCCTGGGCCGGCATGCTCTTCTCGTCGGGCATCGGCATCTCGCTGCTGTACTTCGGCGCCTCCGAGCCGCTGGACCACTACTTCAACCCGCCTGAAGGCGCATCGGCCACCGGCGAAGCTGCACGCCAGGCGTTGCAGTTGACGTTCCTGCACTGGGGCCTGCACGGCTGGGCGATCTACGCACTGGTCGGCTTGGCCGTGGCGTACTTTGCCTACCGTCATAACCAGCCGCTGGCCTTGCGTTCGGCGCTGTACCCGCTGGTGGGCGAGCGTTGGGTCAAAGGTGCGGCCGGTCACGCGGTAGACGGCTTCGGCATGTTCGTAACGCTGCTGGGCCTGGTGACGAACCTGGGGATTGGTTCGATGCAAGTGTCCTCCGGGTTGGAAAACCTGTTCGGCATGGAACACAGCAACACCAACCTGCTGATCGTGATCATCGTGATGAGCACCGTGGCGACTATTGCTGCGGTGTCGGGTGTGGAGAACGGCATTCGCCGCCTGTCCAACCTGAACATCGTGCTGTTCAGCGGCCTGCTGATTTTCGTGCTGCTGTTCGGCCCGACCCTGCACCTGCTCAACGGCTTCGTGCAGAACATCGGCGACTACATGAACGGCATCGTGCTGAAGACCTTCGACCTGTACGTGTACGAAGGCGACGCCGACAAGACCGAACGCTGGATGGGCCTGTGGACCCTGTTCTACTGGGCCTGGTGGATTTCCTGGGCGCCATTCGTGGGCATGTTCATCGCGCGTATTTCCCGTGGTCGCACGGTGCGTGAACTGGTGGCCGGCGTGCTGCTGATCCCGCTGGGCTTCACCCTGGCGTGGCTGTCGATCTTCGGCAACTCGGCCCTGGACCTGGTGGTGAACCATGGCGCGGTGGAGTTGGGCAAGACGGCGCTGGAACAGCCGTCCATGGCGATCTACCAACTGCTTGAGCATTACCCGGCGTCGAAAATCGTCATCGGTGTGTCGATCTTTGTGGGCTTCGTACTGTTCCTGACCCCGGCGGATTCCGGCGCGGTGATGATGGCGAACCTGTCCTGCAAGGGCGGCAACGTTGACGAAGATGCGCCGCACTGGCTGCGGATTTTCTGGTCGGCGGTGATCACCCTGGTGACCATCGGCCTGCTGTTCGCCGGTAACTTCGAAGCCATGCAAACCATGGTGGTGCTGGCGGGCTTGCCGTTCTCGGTGGTGCTGGTGTTCTTCATGTTCGGCCTGCACAAGGCGATGCGCCAGGACGTGGCGATCGAGTTGGAGCAGGCGCAGTTGGCCGAGCGTGGTCGGCGTGGTTTCAGCGAGCGTTTGACTGCCCTGGACCTGCAACCGAGCCAGGGTACCGTGCAACGCTTTATGGACAAGCACGTCACGCCGGCGCTGGAAGAAGCGGCGACTGCGTTGCGTGACCAGGGGCTGGAAGTGCAGACCCTGCTGGGCAAATCCAAGCGCTGCATTGGTGTGCGCATCGAGATGCAAGAGGGCAATCCGTTTGTCTACGAGGTCAGCCTGGATGCTTATTCGTCGGCACCGAACGACTTGCCCGAGGAAGAACGCACGCGCTACTACCGCGCCGAGGTTTACCTGCACAACGGGCCTCAGGAATACGACCTGATGGGCTTCACCCAGGAGCAGATCACCCGGGACGTGCTCGATCAGTTTGAAAGCCATCGGCAGCTCCTTGGCCGTGTCTATAGCTGAGTGTTGAAAGGACAGGTGGTGTCGTTACTGACACCACCTGAGCAAAATGTGGGAGCGGGCTTGCTCGCGAATGCGCAGTGTCAGTCAGTACATCTGACACTGATACACCGCATTCGCGAGCAAGCCCGCTCCCACATTTATGTTGCGGTGTCTGTTAGCCCAGGTTCTTGCCCAAAAGGGCGTGATAGAGCTCGCTGTCACCCAGAATCCCCACCACCTTGTTGTTGTCCTGCAGCACCAGCTTGTTCCCTGTCTGATACCGAATCTGCAGCGCCTCACGCATCCCGATATTCGAATCCACCAGCGTCGGCATCCGGCCCAGGCCCTCCACCGATTGCCCCGGTGCCCAGTTCTGCAGGTTCAGCACCGAACCGTTCTGCCGCGCGCCCTTGATGGTGTTGCCTTCGGCCAGGTCCAGCCACGAGTCACCGCCCGGGTCCAGGCTGATGGAGCCGTTGACGTGGGTGCAGTTATCCACCGTGCGCATCAGGCTGCGGCCACACAGCACATTCAGCGGGTTGGTGTGGGCCACGAAGGTCCGCACATAGTCATCCGCCGGGTTCAGCACGATCTCTTCCGGCACGCTGTACTGGATGATCCGCCCGTCTTTCATGATCGCGATGCGGCTGCCGAGTTTCAGCGCCTCATCCAGGTCGTGGCTCACGAATACGATGGTCTTGCTCAGCTTGCGTTGCAGCTCCAGCAACTCATCCTGCAAGCCCTGGCGGATCAGCGGGTCGAGTGCCGAGAAGGGTTCGTCCATCAACAGGATATCGGCGTCCATCGCCAATGCGCGGGCCAGGCCGACACGCTGCTGCATGCCACCGGAAAGCTCGTCGGGCTTCTTGTTGCGCCACTGCGACAGGCCCACCAGTTCCAGCTTGTCATCCACCAGCTTGCGCCGCTCTTTCTCCGGACGGCCCTGCATCTCCAGGCCGAAGCTGATGTTCTCGCGCACCGTCAGCCAGGGCATCAGGGCGAACTTCTGGAACACCATGGCGATGCGCTGGGTGCGCATCATTTTCAGCTCGGCGGGGGTGCAGGATGCGATGTCGATCTGGCGACCTTCATGCTCCACAAACAGCTTGCCGCGGCTGACGGTGTTCAAGCCATTGATGCAGCGCAACAAGCTCGACTTGCCCGAGCCGGACAGGCCCATCAGCACGCAGATCTCGCCTTTCTCGACATCCAGGCTGGCGTTTTCAACGCCGACAATCTGCCCGGTCTTTTTCAGGATCTCGTTGCGCGTCATGCCCTGGTCCAGCAGCTTGAGCGCCTCGCGTGGGTCTTTGGAGAAGATCACGTCGACATTTTCGAATCGGATAATGCTCATGCATCACCCCCTACTTTGGCGTCGGGTTGTTTGCAGATGCGGTCGAGCATGATGGCCAGCAGTACGATCGCCAGGCCGGCTTCAAAGCCCAGGGCGATGTCGGCGGTGTTCAGCGCGTTGACCACCGGTTTGCCGAGGCCGTCGGCGCCCACCAGGGCCGCGATCACCACCATCGACAACGACAGCATGATGCATTGGGTAATGCCGGCGGCGATGCTCGGCATGGCGTGGGGCAGTTCGATCCGCGAGAGCAACTGACGGCGCGAGCAGCCAAAGGCCTTGCCGGCGTCCATCAACTCTTGCGGCACATCACGGATACCCAGGTAAGTCAGACGGATAGGCGCGGCAATCGCAAACACCACCGTGGAAATCAGCCCGGGCACCACACCCAGCCCGAAGAGGGTCAGGGTAGGGATGAGGTAGACGAAGGTCGGTACGGTCTGCATCAGATCGAGCACCGGCCGCATCAGGGTGTAGAACATCGGTTTGTGCGCGGCAACAATGCCCAGCGGCACGCCGATCACCACGCAGACCAGGGTGGCGAACAGCACTTGCGCCAGGGTCTCCATGGTTTCCTGCCAGTACCCCAGGTTGAGGATCAGCAGGAAGGAGGCGATGACAAACACCGTCAGGCCCCATTTGCGTTGAATGAAGTGAGCGAGCAGCGCAATCAGACCGATCAATGCCAGTGGATTGAACCAGGTCAGCGCGAACGTCACGCCGTGGATCATCGTTTCCAGGGTCGATGCGATTGCGTCGAAGTAGGCGGCCCCGTGTTGGGTCAACCACTCAACGAAGGCAGCGATGTACTGGCCTAGCGGGATTTTATGTTCAGTCAGCATGGTAGTGAATGTCCACATGCGAAGAGGAAAAACATCCCGGGCCAGCGTACCGGCCCGGGGTCAGCGGTTTACTTGGCGAGGTAAGCTTTGACGGCCTCCAGTCCTGGTTTGCCATCGACAGTGGTGACACCGGCGAGCCAGGTGTCGAGCACTTGCGGGTTCTTCTTCAGCCACGCCTTGGCGGCGGCGTCGGGCTTCATTTTGTCGTCCAGGACGTTACCCATCAGGGTGCTTTCCATGTTCAGGGTGAACGACAGGTTTTTCAGCAACTGGCCCACGTTGCTGCATTCCTGGGTGTAGCCCTTGCGGACGTTGGTGTAGATGGTGGCCTGGCCGTAGTTGGGGCCGAATGAATCATCACCCCCGGTCAGGTACTTCATCTTGAAGCGGGTGTTCATCGGGTGCGGTTCCCAGCCGAGGAACACGATGGCCTGGTCGCGCTTGGTGGCGCGTTCCACCTGCGAAAGCATCCCGGCTTCGCTGGATTCGACCACTTTGAAACCGGCGGTTTTCAGGCCGAAAGCGTCCTTGTCGATGAGGGTCTGGATGGTCCGGTTGCCGTCGTTGCCCGGCTCGATCCCGTAGATCTTGCCGCCCAGCTCATCCTTGAATTTGACGATGTCGGCGAAGTCTTTCAGGCCCTTGTTGTACAGCGCTTCCGGTACGGCCAGGGTGTACTTGGCGTTTTCCAGGTTGGCGCGCACGGTTTCCACGGTGCCGGCATCACGGTACTGCTTGATGTCGTTTTCCATGGTCGGCATCCAGTTGCCGAGGAAGATGTCCATGTTCTTGCCGTCGGCCAGGGACTTGTAGGTCACGGGTACTGAAATCATCGTGGTGCGGGGTTTGTAGCCGAGGCCCTTGAGGACTTCGCTGGTGGTGGCCGTGGTGACGGTGATGTCGGTCCAGCCGACATCGGAGAAGTTGACGGTCTGGCATTGCGCCGGTTCTGCAGCGTGAGCCACGACTGGCAGACTCAGCATGGCGGCCAACAACAACGACGGGGAACCTTTCATGGGGGTGGACTCCTGGTGTTTTTCTGGCGGCAATAACACCGCGCTTATAGGTGTTGCGGTTGGGCGTGCGGCACAGCTCTGCCACGCAACTGTGCAAACGAGTCGAGACTGATCATGTACCAGTGAAAATCTGACGCCTACAGGGGGCGTCGTATCCAGTACAGGGATGGTCGTATCCAGTGTCGGTGACGTCGCTTACAGATTTTTTCCACGGCAAAACTGCACTTTTTACCGATCTGCACCGCAAAAAACGGCCAAAACGTCGCCTTCCACAACAGCGGCGCTGATGAGCATGGGTACGTCGGTGTGAGACGCCGTGAGCGCCAACAAAAGCTTGATGATGGCCGCATCTGGGCGGATTGCGACATGAGCGTAGCAGCTCCGTCACCAGGCGTTATGTGCGCCTGGCCTGTGCTCATCGAGGAGTTTCACGGCAATGGCTATCAGCGTTTTCGACCTGTTCAAGATCGGCATTGGGCCTTCGAGTTCTCACACCGTCGGCCCCATGCGCGCCGCGGCGTTGTTCGTTCAAGGATTACGTGAACGTGATGTGTTGGAACAAGTCAGGCGCGTCGAAGTTCAGCTGTATGGCTCCTTATCGGCCACGGGCATCGGTCACGGCAGCGACAACGCGGTGATCATGGGCCTGATGGGCGAGTGGCCGGACGCGATCGATCCGTCACAGATCGGCATCCGCATCGAAACCCTGCGCGAGACCCACACACTGCTGCTGGACGCACGTTTGCCGGTGCCTTTCTTATGGGCGCGGGACATGCGCCTGATCGACGAAAACCTGCCGTTCCACCCCAATGCCATGACCCTGGTGGTGTTCGGTGATAACGGCGAGCTGCACCGCGACACCTACTACTCGGTGGGCGGCGGATTCGTGGTGGATGAAGCCCAGGCCAACAGCGGCGTGGCGGACATGGACCGCACCGAGCTGCCCTATGATTTTTCCAGTGCGGTGGAACTGCTGCAGCTGTGCAAGACCCACAACCTGCGGGTCGCTGAGCTGATGTTGGCGAACGAAAAAACCTGGCGCTCGGAAGAAGAAATCCGCAGCGGCCTGATGAAGCTTTGGCGCGCCATGCAGGATTGCGTGGAGCAAGGCCTCAAGCACGAAGGCATCCTTCCCGGCGGCCTTAATGTACGGCGCCGTGCAGCCAAGTTGCACCGCAGCTTGCAGGAGCTGGGCAAGCCGAACGTGATCGGCTCGACCTTGAGCGCGATGGAGTGGGTCAACCTGTTCGCTCTGGCGGTGAATGAAGAAAACGCCGCCGGCGGGCGCATGGTCACGGCACCGACCAACGGCGCGGCGGGGATCATCCCGGCGGTGCTGCACTACTTCATGAAGTTCAGCGAAGAAGTGACCGAGGCCAACGTGGTCGACTATTTCCTCGGCGCAGCGGCGGTGGGCATCCTGTGTAAGAAGAACGCGTCGATCTCGGGTGCTGAAGTCGGCTGCCAGGGTGAAGTCGGCTCGGCGTGCGCCATGGCGGCGGCGGGGTTGGCGGAGATCCTCGGGGCTACGCCGGAGCAATTGTGCAACGCGGCGGAGATTGGCCTGGAACACAACCTCGGCCTGACCTGCGACCCGGTAGGCGGGCTGGTGCAGGTGCCGTGCATCGAGCGTAATGCGATTGCCGCGGTGAAGGCGATCAACGCGGCGCAGATGGCGCTGCGGGGGGATGGCCAGCACTTCATCTCGCTGGACCGGGTGATCCGCACCATGCGCGATACCGGGGCGGATATGCATGACAAGTACAAGGAAACATCGCGGGGTGGGTTGGCGGTGAGTGCGGTGGAGTGTTGATCCGGAAAGACCGCGTCGCCTGCATTCGCGAGCAAGCCCGCTCCCACATTCGACCGAGTTCCTACTGAAAAAACGCGGTCAAGTGTGGGAGCGGGCTTGCTCGCGAATGCGGTAGACCGGGCATCACTGCTCATAAAGTGAACACCGACACCCGCAAGCGCCACCTTTTAGCGCGTCGCAATTAGATAAGTAGCTCCCGAACGATTTCCCCTCATGACCATCGGTCACCCGTGCTTGTGGTGACAGACTTTTCCCACGTCGTTTCTCTCCCTTCCCACAAGTGCTACCGATCTGCTCACACACCTTGAGCCTGCGTTCTCTCACGTCTTTTCTGGGTCATATCCCCCACTCCATGCGCGGGCTTATATAGACACGTCATGAGGTCGTTTTCAGGAGTTATTGAATACGCATTCAACTTTAGGCATGGCATTTGCTCTATCAATACAAAGCCTCTCGCCATAGGAGTTTCCTTAAGGCGATGAGCGCAATAACAAGAGCCTCGCCTGAGGCCATCACCCGCTTTGTGTGAGGAGATACCGCGATGACGTCGTTCAACTCCGGGGCTCAACCCCAGAACCGTGCGCCTCAATCCATCGGCTTTTTGCTGCTGGACAATTTCACGCTGATTTCCCTGGCCTCCGCAGTCGAACCCCTGCGCATGGCCAACCAACTCTCCGGCCGCGAGCTGTATCGCTGGACGACGTTGAGTGTGGACGGAAACCAGGTGTGGGCCAGCGACGGTCTGCAAATCACCCCCGATGCTTCCATGCACAAAGCTCCGGCCCTGGACACCGTGATCGTCTGTGGCGGCGTGGGTATCCAGCGCACCGTGACCCGTGAGCATGTGTCGTGGCTGCAAAGCCAGGCGCGCCAGTCCCGTCGCCTTGGCGCAGTGTGCACCGGCAGCTGGGCCCTGGCCTGCGCCGGCCTGCTGGACGGTTTTGATTGCAGCGTGCACTGGGAATGCCTGGCGTCGATGCAGGAAGCCTTTCCCCGCGTGGCCATGAGCACCCGCCTGTTCACCCTTGACCGCAACCGCTTCACCAGCTCCGGCGGCACCGCGCCGCTGGACATGATGCTGCACCTGATCAGCCGCGACCACGGCCGTGAATTGTCGGCGGCGATCTCCGAGATGTTTGTGTACGAGCGCATCCGCAACGAACAGGATCACCAGCGTGTGCCGCTCAAGCACATGCTTGGCACCAACCAGCCGAAGTTGCAGGAAATCGTCGCGCTGATGGAGGCCAACCTGGAAGAGCCGATTGACCTCGATGAACTGGCGGTGTACGTCGCGGTTTCCCGGCGTCAACTGGAGCGCTTGTTCCAGAAATACCTGCACTGTTCGCCGTCGCGCTACTACCTCAAGTTGCGCCTGATCCGTGCGCGGCAGTTGCTCAAGCAAACGCCGATGTCGATCATCGAAGTGGCGTCGGTGTGCGGGTTTGTCTCCACGCCGCACTTCTCCAAGTGCTACCGCGAATACTTCGGCATTCCGCCGCGGGATGAGCGTGTGGGTTCCAACACCACGCAGCAGGTAGCGATGATGCCGATTCCGCAGGCGCTGGTGTTGTCACCGTTGTCCGGGCCGTTGTCGGCGTTGAGCCAGGCCAGGAATGAGTCGACTTTCGCGAGTGTAAGGCTTTAGACCGAGTCGCCTGCATTCGCGAGCAAGCCCGCTCCCACACTTGACCGCGTTTTTTCAGTAGGAACGCGGTCGAATGTGGGAGCGGGCTTGCTCGCGAATGCGGTATATCAGGCGCCAGAGTTCTGCCGAAATTGCACCAGCGCCGGCAACAACTGCTTGTCGATCGCCTGCCTCACCGCCGGCAAGATCGTCGCGCTGCCGGTGTACATCTGCTCAACCATACCCTTGAGCGCCTTGGCCCGCGCCGCGCTCAAGCCGCGCACCGCACACTCGCAAGCCTGCTCGGCGGTAGCGCCGCTGGACACCTCGAAACCCAACGACCGCAGCTGGCCCAGCAGGTCATCCTGGTCAATCAAATCCGCGTGCATCATGACGTTAATCCTTGTTAGGGGAGCGGGGGATTGAAGTCGATTCTGGTAGGCCATCACCGAGTCGGCAAGGCCTGAATGCATGAATGTCCGGCACACCTATGAACAGGTCGTTTTCGGCTAACTCGCAAGGCAGGGGAGTGTGCACACTGGCATCAAGCAAGCAGCTTGAAGGTTTGGTCACCCTCGGGATGCGCAGCTCACACAAAGCACTCTGCCCCGATCCTGTCACGGCTGGATCGGGGCTTTTTTTGAGCTGAAATTTGAGGTGAAGCTGCTGGCCCCTTCGAGCAAGCCCGCTCCCACAGTTGACCGCGTTTTTTCAGGAGGAACTCGGTCAAATGTGGGAGCGGGCTTGCTCGCGAAGGGGGCGCCTCGGTCTACCGCTGCAACACCAATATCCGCGACAACAACTCATCGCGGTCGATATAGCAGCCCTGGAAATGCCGTGCGCCGGACGCCGGATCAAACGCATTGCGCGCATGCAGGGTCCGGCGATTATCAAAGCACCACAGCTCGCCCGGATTCAGACGTTTGACCAGCCGAAAACGCTCCTCCCGGGTCATCGCAATAAACCGGCGATAGGCGCGATAGAGCAACGGCATCTGCTCTGCAGGCGCCTCAAACGGCCCGCGCAGAAAGTTGGCCATGCGAATCTCGGCGACTTCACCCAAGGCATCCAGAGCAATGATTGGCGCCAGCCGGCGATAGTCGCTGTGACGGTCCTTGTTGCGAAACTCCACGGGGATTTCACACAGTGCGCGAAAGGCCTCCGGGTCTTCATCGCGCAATGCCCGGGCAATCGCAAAACCGTCGACAAAAATACTCTCGCCCCCGTCGGCGTCGTTCACCAGGCAATGCAAGAACTGCAGCCCGGGTTGCAGCTCCCGCGTCGGCAAATCACTGTGCAGCGGCAGGTTGAATGCCGTGTAGGCGTTGCTGTCGGCATCGGCCTTGGACTGCACGTTGAACAGCACGCCGAAGTTGCTCTCGCGGATGAACGAAATGCGCTTGGCGATCAGCGCCAGCGAGCCAGGTTCGGTGGGCACGCCACGCACTTGCGTAAGGCCGCTGTCACGCAAAGCCAGCAGCCATTGCAGCAGGGCTTTCGGGTCTTCCATCAGCGCTGCGTAGTCGAATACGGGCAGCTCGAACCTGTGGTCCCACAGCCGGGATTTCGGCTTGGCCGCCCGGCGTTCGGCGCGGGACTCATCGTCGTAGGCGTGCGCCCGCAACCATCCGGGATCGTATTGGCTGCGATGCCCGCCACTCCATTCCACTGTCAGCAGACCCTGGTCGATACGTGCACTGAGGGCCGTGAGGTGTTCGTCCACATCGACGATTTCCAGCACCTGTTCACGGGTCACGCTGTAGACGCAAACAGGGCACGGGCAGTTGTCCCGCAGCCACTGGTGATGAAACGGGCTGACCCGCCCATCGGCCCATCGCACACTGAGGTGATCGCCGTGCACCTGCACATCGGCCAGGTCACTGATCAGTGGGTAAGTACGGAAGTCGGCAACAGCGGCGGCGGTTTGCATGGCGATTCCTTATTTTTGGGGTGGCAGTCCAATCACGCGGCCGAGCAGGGCGGGCTTCGGCAGGTCGGTTTGTTCGGCGCTGATGCTGGCAAGCTTGCCCAGCACCGCTTCACTGAATGGCGCCGAGTGCGGCCCGGCGAGGTCGACGTGGAGCAGCATCTGTTCGTTGCCCGCCAGCTCCTTTTCGTCGCCCACCAGGTGCAGGCTGTGATAGAGGTGCAGGCGCTTGCGGTCGTGGGCGATGAGTTGGGTGTGCACCTCGACGGCGGCGCCCAGTTTCACTTCGTGCAGGTAGTTGAGGTGCAACTCCAGGGTGAACAGCGAGTGGCCGCTGGCTTCGCGGTTTTCGCTGTCCAGGCCCAGGGTGTCCATCAGCGCATCGGTGGCGTAGCTGAAAATCAGCAGGTAGAACGCATCGCGCAGGTGGCCGTTGTAGTCGACCCACTCGGGGAGGATTTTGGTGGTGTAGGTGGTGAGTGCGGGCATGGTTCGGTTCCCGGTAGGTACGTGATCGTTCCCACGCTCTGCGTGGGAACGCCTCCTGTGACGCTCTGCGTCACGCGTTGGGACGCAGAGCGTCCTGGGCTGCATTCCCACGCAGAGCGTGGGAACGATCTTTACAGGGCTTATTCGGCGAAGGTCATACCGTGTTTTTCCTTGGTGGTCTTCACCGCCTCCAGCACCGCCAGCAGGCAATCATCACGATAGCGCTCCAGCGCCGAAATGCTGTGCTTGCCCAACTGATCGCTGGTGCCGTCCACCACGTCGTCAATCAATTTGTCGGTCAATTCCGGCGCCGGCAGATAGGTCCACGGCAGCTGCAAGGCCGGGCCGAACTGCGCCATGAAGTGCCGCATCCCGGCATCACCGCCCGCCAGCGTATAGGTCAGGAACGTGCCCATGAACGACCAGCGCAAACCGGCGCCAAAGCGAATCGCATCATCGATCTCGCCGGTGGTTGCCACACCATCGTTCACCAGGTGCAACGCCTCACGCCACAGGGCTTCCAGCAGCCGGTCAGCGATAAAACCGGGCACTTCCTTACGCACATGCAAAGGGCGCATGCCGAGGGATTCGTACACTTTGATTGCTGCCTGAATCGCTTCCGGCGCAGTGTTTTTGCCGCCTACCACTTCCACCAGCGGCAACAGGTAAACCGGGTTGAACGGATGCCCCACCACGCAACGTTCCGGGTGCGTGGAGCCTTCATAAAACTCGCTCGGCAACAGCCCCGAAGTACTCGAACCAATCAACGCATTCGGCTTGGCCGCCGCGCTGATTTTGCTGTGTAACTCCAGCTTCAATTCCAGGCGTTCCGGGGCGCTTTCCTGGATGAAGTCAGCGTCTTTCACGCACTCTTCAATCGTGGCCACAAAGCGCAGGCGGTCTTGCGAGGCGCCGGGTGCAAGGCCTTGTTTCTCGAGTGCGCCCCAGGCATTCGCGACACGTTTGCGCAGGGCCGCTTCGGCACCAGGCGCCGGGTCCCAGGCCACCACATCCAGGCCGTGGGCCAGGGCGCGGGATACCCAGCCGCTGCCGATAACACCGCTGCCCAGCGCGGCGAAGGTTTTGATTTCAGTGATAAAGCTCATGGCAAATTCCTAAAGAGTTCGGTGATTCTGTGTGAGAGCCAAGATCAAAATGTGGGAGCGGGCTTGCTCGCGAAAGCGGTCTGTCAGTTGATGCATTCGGTGGCTGATCCACCGCATTCGCGAGCAAGCCCGCTCCCACATTTGATTCGGTTCCTGCAGGGCGTCGTGCGGCGTGTCTTAGCCGCGCTTGGTCAGGCCCATCTTCACGCGGCCTTCGGCCGGGGTCATGACCCGCGCACCCAGGCGGCTGAGGATCTCGCTGGCGCGTTCCACCAACTGGCCGTTGGTCGCCAGCACGCCCTTGTCCAGCCACAGGTTGTCTTCCAGGCCGACCCGCACATTGCCGCCCAGCAGCACTGCTTGCGCCGCCATCGGCATCTGCATGCGACCAATGCCGAAGCCGGCCCACACCGCGTCAGCCGGCAGGTTGTCGACCATGGCTTTCATGGTGGTGGTGTCGGCCGGCGCGCCCCACGGGATGCCCAGGCACAGCTGGAACAACGGGTTGTCGAGCAAGCCTTCCTTGATCATCTGCTTGGCGAACCACAGGTGACCGGTGTCGAAAATCTCCAGCTCGGCTTTAACGCCCAGCTCTTGAATACGTTTGGCGCCAGCCCGCAGCTGGGCCGGGGTGGAGACGTAAATGGTGTCGCCGTCGCCAAAGTTCAGGGTGCCGCAGTCCAGGGTGCAGATTTCCGGCAGCAGCTCTTCCACGTGGGCCAGGCGGGTCAGCGGGCCCACCAGGTCGGTGTTGGGCCCGAATTCCATGGGGTTCTCGCCGCCACCGATTTCCAGGTCGCCACCCATGCCGGCGGTGAGGTTGACGATGATGTCGACGTCCGCCTCGCGGATGCGCTCCATCACTTCGCGGTACAGCGCCACGTCGCGGCTGAACTTGCCGGTCTCGGGGTCACGTACGTGGCAATGCACCACGGTGGCACCGGCCTTGGCTGCTTCCACCGCCGCGGCAGCGATTTGTTTGGGAGTGACCGGCACGTGAGGGCTTCTGGCGGTCGTGTCGCCAGCACCGGTGAGTGCGCAGGTGATGATGACGTCGTGGTTCATGAGGCAGGTTCCTTACAGGCGTGATTTTCAGGCGTAGTCATACCGTTCGCAGCCGGGAGCGGCTGCGAAACGGTGATTCAAGACAGGTTATTTGCTGGTCAATTGCAGGTTGGCTGCGGCGGGTTTGCCGTCGAAGGTGGTCACGCCTTCCAGCCAGCGCTGCTGGTCTTGCGGGTGATCCTTGAGCCATTGCCTGGCCGACTCGAAAGCGTCCTTGTGATCCAGCAGCGGCTGCATCATTCGGCTCTCGTCGGCGGCGGTGAAGGTCAGGTTGCTCAGCAACTTGTGCACGTTGGGGCATTGCTCGGCGTAGGTCGGCGAGGTGACGGACCACACGGTGGCCATGCCTTCGTTCGGGCCCAGCGCGTCATCACTGCCGGTGAGGTAAGTCATCGCCACGTTGACGTTCATCGGGTGCGGCGCCCAGCCGAAGAACACCACGGCCTCCTTGCGGCGCACGGCGCGGTCGACGGCGGCGAGCATGCCGGCCTCGCTGGATTCCACCAGTTGGAACTTGCCCAGGCCAAACTGATTCTTGGCGATCATCGCCTTGATCTGGGTGTTGGCGCCCGAGCCCGGTTCAATGCCGTAGATCTTGCCGCCCAGTTCTTTTTCAAACCTGGCGATGTCGGCGAAGGTCTTCAGGCCCTTGTCGGCCAGGTAAGTCGGCACCGCCAGGGTCGCGCGGGCGTCTTCCAGGGACGGCTTGTCGAGCACCTTGACCTGCTTGGCGTCGACAAACGGGGTGATGGTCTGGGTCATCAGCGGGTTCCAGTAGCCCAGGAACATGTCCAGGCGCTGGTCGCGAATACCGGCAAAGATGATTTGCTGGGACGCGCTGGTCTGTTTGGTCTTGTAGCCGAGGCCGTCGAGCAACACTTGAGTCATGGCACTGGTGGCGATTACGTCGGTCCAGTTCACCACGCCCATGCGCACGTTCTGGCAAGAAGCCGCATCGGCTGCCATGACGTTGGTGCTCAAAATGGCGCTGGCGCTGAGTGCGAGCACACAGCGGCTGATCAGTCGGTTCATGGTGGTTCCCTCGGCAGGTTGTTATTGTGGGTTCCGGCGTCTTTGTGCACCGTGCAGCCAAGTTACGCAGCTTGGTCCCCGACAAAACGCACGGCGGCGACCAGCTCTTGCACTGCAGCGACCTGCCCCCTTGAATGACCGATTGAACTGGCGTATCACAGTGACCACGCTGTCCGTCCTACGAGAGCGCTCCATGTCCCAGGATTTCTACTTTCTGCTGATGCCGGGCTTCTCCGCCATCGGCTTTATCTCCGCGATCGAACCTTTACGTGTCGCCAATCGTTTTCGCGGCGAGCTGTACCGCTGGCACGTCTTGAGCGCCGACGGCGGCGCGGTGCTGGCGAGCAATGGCATGTCGGTCAACGCCGACGCCGCGCTGGAGCCGCTGAAGAAAGGCTCGACCTTACTGGTGGTGGCCGGCTTCGAACCGCTGAAGTTCGCCACGCCCGCACTGGAACACTGGCTGCGTCGCCTTGACCACGACGGCGTGACCCTGGGCGCCATCGACACTGGCGCCTGCGTACTCGCCGAAGCCGGCCTGCTCGACGGCCACCGCCTGACCCTGCACTGGGAAGCCATCGACGCCTTCAAGGAGTCTTATCCACAGCTGACGGTAACCCAGGAGCTGTTCGAGATCGACCGCCGGCGCATCACCTCGGCGGGCGGCACCGCGTCCATCGACCTGATGCTCGACCTGATCAGCCAGGCTCACGGGCCAGAGTTGGCGATCCAGGTGTCCGAGCAATTCGTGCTCGGCCGCATCCGCCCGCGCAAAGACCACCAACGCATGCAGATCGCCACGCGCTACGGCATCAACAACAAGAAGTTGGTGCAGGTGATTGGGGAGATGGAACAGCACACGGAACCGCCGTTGAGCACACTGGCGCTGGCGGAGGCGATCAAGGTCACGCGGCGGCAGTTGGAGCGCTTGTTTCGGCTGCACCTGAACGACACACCGAGCAACTTCTACCTGGGTTTGCGCCTGGAAAAGGCTCGGCAGTTGTTGCGCCAGAGCGACCTGAGCGTGCTGGAGGTGAGCATCGCCTGCGGGTTTGAATCGCCGTCGTATTTCACCCGCAGCTACCGGGCAAGGTTTGCCAAGTGCCCAAGGGAAGATCGGCGCCGGGAAGCAGTATGAAAACCGCTATTGAAAACAACACAGATCAAATGTGGGAGCGGGCTTGCTCGCGAATGCGGTGGATCAGTCGTTACATGTATTGACTGACACACCGCATTCGCGAGCAAGCCCGCTCCCACAGGGGATGTGCGATGTAGCTTATTTCTTCAGCAGGGCTGAACACGCGGCCTTGTAAGCCTCATGCTGATACTTGTTCAGCGTCGCCGGCAGGGCAAAGTCGTGTTTCTTGTTCTGCGCATTGATGGTCTGCGGCGACAGCAGCGTCACTTCAACGCCGTCCAGCAACTGAAACACACCTTCAATCTTGAACGTAGTCGGGCCACCGGCGAATTCGCCTTTCTTGCTGCGCTTCTTGATGGCGATGCGGCTGATGCCGTTTTCCCGCACAAACGCGCTGACCTGAGCGGCGAAGGCCTTGACGTTGGCCGCCTCATCATCGTCTTCAAGGGCGATTTTCTTGGTGGCCAGGGCTGCATGGCTCAATGCCTGACCGTCGAGCGAGGCGACAGCAATAATGGCTTCGCTGCCTTTGATTTCGATGCCGCAGATTGTCATGAATAGCCTTGATTCTGAGTAGAGAGTGGAGGGGATTGTCGCTTATTCCTGCCCAATCGACTCCAAAAACTCCGACCGTTCATCACTCATCCGCGCCAGACAATCATTCTGCTGGATCGCATATGCCTTGCTTCCCGCCACTGCCGGAAAGGTATCTACGGCGCAATCCGCATCCCGTAACTTTTCCCACTTCTGCTGGGCATCCTTCAGACGAGCGGTAATGTCCGCCAACTGCGTCTTGTTGCTGCCATAGGTCGAACCCATGCGTTCCAGCAAGCCCTGGTAGTTATCCTTGAGCAGTTGTTCGGCGGTGGTTTTGTTGTAGGTGGCGCATTCCAGGGTTTGCTTGTCGTTCTCGATGCCATCGCAGGGCGTGCTGTCGGTGTCTTCAGCAGCGTGTACGCCGGTTGCGATGAGTGCCAAAGCCAGGAAAATCGATTTCATTGCGCCGTCTCATATCAGTTGATGAGCAAATTCTGGCTCAAGCGTAAGACAAAGAACAGACACCCGTCAGAGATGTCATGTTGGCCTTTGTCGCGGATTGACGCTTTCGGCAATTCCCTTGTCGTTTTTGCACCCGGCTCCTTCTGCCCCGGGGCATATGCTGGCCCCAAAGCGCCGGCAGACGATTCGGCGCATGAATCGCCAATAAGGGGACGCCTGATGAGCCCAGCCGAATTGCACGCCGACAGCATCGTTATCGACGGGCTGATCATTGCCAAGTGGAACCGCGACCTGTTCGAAGACATGCGCAAGGGTGGCCTCACCGCTGCCAACTGCACCGTGTCGGTATGGGAAGGGTTCCAGGCCACCATTAACAACATCGTGGCCAGCCAGACCCTGATTCGCGAAAACAGCGACCTGGTGATCCCGGTGAAAACCACCGCCGATATCCGTCGCGCCAAGGAACAGGGCAAGACCGGCATCATCTTCGGATTCCAGAACGCCCACGCGTTTGAAGACCAGCTCGGCTATGTCGAGATCTTCAAGCAGCTCGGGGTTGGCGTGGTGCAGATGTGCTACAACACCCAGAACCTGGTGGGCACCGGCTGCTATGAGCGCGATGGCGGCCTGTCGGGCTTCGGTCGCGAGGTCGTCGCCGAGATGAACCGCGTCGGCATCATGTGCGACCTGTCCCACGTGGGCTCCAAGACTTCCGAAGAAGTCATCCTCGAATCGAAAAAGCCGGTGTGCTACTCCCACTGCCTGCCTTCAGGCCTCAAAGAGCACCCGCGCAACAAGTCCGATGAAGAGCTGAAGTTCATCGCCGACCACGGTGGCTTTGTCGGCGTGACCATGTTCGCGCCGTTCCTGGCCAAGGGCATCGACTCGACCATCGACGACTACGCCGAAGCCATCGAATACACCATGAACATCGTGGGCGAAGACGCCATCGGCATCGGCACCGACTTCACCCAGGGCCATGGCCAGGATTTCTTCGAAATGCTGACCCACGACAAGGGCTACGCCCGCCGCCTGACCAGCTTCGGCAAGATCATCAACCCGCTGGGCATCCGCACCGTGGGCGAGTTCCAGAACCTCACCGAGACCCTGCTCAAGCGCGGCCATCCCGAGCGCGTGGTGCGCAAGATCATGGGCGAAAACTGGGTCAACGTCCTGAAGGACGTCTGGGGCGAATAAGCCACCACTCACGCCTCTTTTCCCCCAACCTTATGCGTTGGGGGCTTACCAAAGCATTTTCCGGAGTTAAGTTTCCATGGCCAAGATCGCCCCTCAATTGCCTATCGAAGTCGACAGCGAAACCGGTGTCTGGACCTCCGACGCCCTGCCGATGCTGTACGTGCCGCGCCATTTCTTCGTCAATAATCACATGGGGATCGAAGAAGTCCTGGGCAGCGAGGCCTACGCCGAAATCCTCTACAAGGCCGGCTACAAATCCGCCTGGCACTGGTGTGAAAAAGAAGCTGAATGCCATGGCCTGGAAGGCGTCGCAGTGTTCGAGCACTACATGAAGCGCCTGTCGCAGCGCGGCTGGGGCCTGTTCAAGATCCAGGACATCGACCTCGATAAAGGCACCGCCAGCGTCAAGCTCGAGCACTCGGCATTCGTCTACGTGTACGGCAAGGTCGGGCGCAAGGTCGACTACATGTTCACCGGCTGGTTTGCCGGCGCGATGGACCAGATTCTCGAAGCCCGCGGCAGCAAGATCCGCACCGTTGCGGAACAGGTCTACGGCGGCTCCGAAGAGGGCCACGACGACGGCCTGTTCACCGTCAAGCCGTTGTAAGTCGAGGACCCTGCCATGGCTTTCGAAGCAATGTTTGCGCCGATCCAGATCGGCAAACTGACCATCCGCAACCGCGTGCTCAGTACCGCCCACGCCGAGGTGTATGCCACCGACGGCGGCATGACCACCGACCGCTATGTGAAGTACTACGAAGAGAAAGCCAAGGGCGGGATCGGCCTGGCGATCTGCGGCGGTTCTTCCAGTGTCGCCATCGACAGCCCGCAAGGCTGGTGGAAGTCGGTGAACCTGGCGGATGACCGGATCATCCCGCACTTCCAGAACCTGGCCGACGCCATGCACAAGCATGGCGCCAAGATCATGATCCAGATTACCCACATGGGCCGTCGCTCGCGCTGGGACGGCGAGCATTGGCCCACGCTGCTGTCGCCCTCGGGCATCCGCGAGCCGGTGCACCGCGCCACCTGCAAGACCATCGAGCCTGAAGAAATCTGGCGGGTGATCGGCAACTACGCTACCGCTGCGGCACGGGCCAAGGCCGGTGGCCTGGACGGTGTGGAGCTGTCGGCGGTGCACCAGCACATGATCGACCAGTTCTGGAGCCCTCGGGTCAACAAACGTACTGACGAATGGGGCGGCAGCTTCGAAAACCGCATGCGTTTCGGCCTTGAGGTGTTGAAGGCGGTGCGCAAGGAAGTCGGCCCGGATTTCTGCGTCGGCATCCGTTTGTGCGGCGACGAATTCCATCCGGACGGCTTGTCCCACGAGGACATGAAACAGATCGCCAAGTACTACGACGACACCGGCATGCTCGACTTCATCGGCGTGGTCGGCTCGGGGTGCGACACCCACAACACCCTGGCCAACGTTATCCCGAACATGAGTTATCCACCGGAGCCGTTCCTGCACCTGGCGGCCGGCATCAAGGAAGTGGTCAAGGCCCCGGTGCTGCACGCGCAGAACATCAAGGACCCGAACCAGGCCACGCGCATCCTGGAAGGCGGCTACGTGGACATGGTCGGCATGACCCGCGCCCACATCGCCGACCCGCACCTGATCGCCAAGATCAAGATGGGCCAGATCGACCAGATCAAACAGTGCGTCGGCGCCAACTACTGCATCGACCGCCAGTACCAGGGCCTGGATGTGCTGTGCATCCAGAACGCCGCCACTTCCCGTGAATACATGGGCGTGCCGCACATCATCGAGAAATCCACCGGGCCAAAACGCAAAGTCGTGGTGGTGGGGGCTGGCCCGGCCGGGATGGAAGCGGCGCGGGTGGCTGCCGAACGTGGCCACGACGTGACGCTGTTCGAGAAGAAAGAATTTATCGGCGGGCAAATCACCACTGCATCGAAAGCCCCGCAGCGTGACCAGATTGCCGGGATCACCCGCTGGTTCCAGTTGGAACTGGCGCGCCTGAACGTCGACCTGCGCCTGGGCGTGGCGGCGGACGCGGCGACCATCCTCGACCTGCGCCCGGACGTGGTGGTGCTGGCGGTGGGCGGTCATCCGTTCCTGGAGCAGAACGAACACTGGGGCGCGGCTGAAGGCCTGGTGGTCAGCAGCTGGGACGTGCTCGACGGCAAGGTTCTACCTGGCAAGAACGTGCTGGTGTACGACACCATCTGCGAGTTCACCGGCATGTCGGTGGCCGACTTCCTCGCGGACAAGGGCAGCCAGGTCGAGATCGTCACCGACGACATCAAGCCGGGCGTGGCCGTGGGCGGTACGTCGTTCCCGACGTACTACCGCAGCATGTACCCCAAGGAAGTGATCATGACCGGCGACATGATGCTGGAAAAGGTCTACCGCGAAGGCGACAAGCTGGTGGCGGTGCTGGAGAACGAATACACCGGGGCCAGGGAAGAGCGGGTGGTGGACCAGGTGGTGGTCGAGAACGGCGTGCGTCCGGACGAAGAGCTCTACTACGGGCTCAAGGCAGGCTCGCGCAACAAGGGCCAGATGGACATCGAGGCCCTGTTCGCGATCAAGCCGCAGCCGTGCCTGAGCGAGCCGGGCGAGGGGTACTTGCTGTTCCGCATTGGTGACTGCGTGGCCCAGCGTAATACCCACGCGGCCATCTATGACGCCCTGCGCCTGTGCAAGGATTTCTGACGAGGTGTACTCGGTCAAATGTGGGAGCGGGCTTGCTCGCGAAAGCGGTGTGTCAGCCACTGGATGCATCGACTGACACGCTGCCTTCGCGAGCAAGCCCGCTCCCACATTTCGGGCCAGTTTCACAGTAGACCTGTGTGGTCTTCGGGAGCTTCACCATGTTGAACACCCTTCTTCCCATCCTGCTCTTCGCCGCCCTGGGCCTTGCCGTCCTCGGCGCGCTGCGCCGGGTGAACATGTGGCGCCGCGGCCGGTCCTCCAAGGTCGACTTGCTCGGCGGCCTGTTGGCCATGCCCAAGCGCTACATGGTCGACCTGCACCATGTGGTCGCCCGCGACAAATACATCGCCAACACCCACGTCGCCACCGCCCTGGGCTTTGTGCTCTCGGCGCTGCTGGCGATCCTGGTGCACGGTTTCGGCCTGCATAACCGCATCCTCGGCTACGCCTTGCTGTTGGCTTCGGTGCTGATGTTTGTCGGCGCCACCCTCGTCTACCTGCGCCGTCGCAACCCGCCTGCACGCCTGTCGAAAGGCCCGTGGATGCGCCTGCCGAAAAGCCTGATGGCGTTCTCGGTGAGCTTCTTCCTGGTGACCTTGCCGGTGGCCGGGATTCTGCCGGCGGACTTCGGCGGCTGGCTGCTCGCCGCGCTGCTGAGCCTGGGCGTGCTGTGGGGCGTGTCGGAAATGTTCTTCGGCATGACCTGGGGCGGCCCGATGAAACACGCCTTCGCCGGTGCCCTGCACTTGGCCTGGCACCGCCGCGCCGAACGCTTCGGCGGCGGCCGTTCCACCGGTTTGAAACCCCTGGACCTCGCGGATAAAAGCGCGCCCCTGGGCGTGGAAAAACCGGTGGATTTCACCTGGAACCAACTGCTCGGCTTCGACGCCTGCGTGCAGTGCGGCAAGTGCGAAGCCGCGTGCCCGGCGTTCGCCGCCGGCCAGCCACTGAACCCGAAAAAACTTATCCAGGACATGGTCGTCGGCCTGGCCGGTGGCACCGACGCCAAGTTCGCCGGCAGCCCGTATCCTGGCAAAGCCATCGGCGAACACAGCGGCAACCCGCACCAGCCAATCGTCAATGGCCTGGTGGACGCCGAGACCCTGTGGTCGTGCACCACTTGCCGCGCCTGCGTGGAAGAGTGCCCGATGATGATCGAGCACGTGGACGCCATCGTCGACATGCGCCGCCACCTCACCCTGGAAAAAGGCGCGACCCCGAACAAGGGCGCCGAAGTCCTGGAAAACCTGATCGCCACCGACAACCCGGGCGGTTTCGCACCGGGCGGGCGGATGAACTGGGCGGCGGATTTGAACCTGCCCTTGCTCAGCGACAGGAAAACCGTCGACGTGCTGTTCTGGGTCGGCGACGGTGCCTTCGACATGCGCAACCAGCGCACCCTGCGCTCGTTCGTCAAAGTGCTGAAAGCCGCCAAGGTCGACTTCGCCGTACTGGGCCTTGAGGAGCGCGACAGCGGCGACGTGGCCCGGCGCCTGGGCGATGAAGCGACTTTCCAGCTGCTGGCCGCACGCAATATCCAGACCCTGGCCAAGTACAGCTTCAAGCGCATCGTCACCTGCGACCCCCACAGTTTCCACGTGCTGAAAAACGAATACGGCGCCTTCGATGGCAACTACCTCGTGCAGCACCACAGCACCTACATGGCCGAACTGATCGACGCCGGCGCCCTGAACCTGGGCCAGCACAAAGGCAACAGCGTGACCTATCACGACCCGTGCTACCTGGGCCGCTACAACGGTGAGTACGAGGCACCGCGCCAAGTGCTGCGGGCGCTGGGGATCGAGGTCAAGGAAATGCAGCGCTCCGGTTTCCGCTCGCGCTGCTGCGGTGGCGGTGGCGGGGCGCCGATCACCGATATTCCCGGCAAGCAGCGGATTCCCGACATGCGCATGGAAGACATCCGCGAGACCGGCGCCGAACTGGTGGCCGTGGGTTGTCCACAGTGCACGGCGATGCTGGAAGGCGTGGTCGAACCGCGTCCGTTGATCAAGGACATTGCCGAACTGGTAGCTGACGCGTTGCTTGAAGACGCGGCACCGGCCAAGGCGCCGAAACGCGAACCTGCGGAGGTGCATTGATGAGCGACATTATCCGCCGCGACCCACGGGCCGAATGGATCGCCCGTAACCGCCTGCACCCGCTGCACGCGGCGATGCAGCCGGTGCAACACAGCTGGATGGGGCCCAATGGGGTCATCCGCAAGAACGTGCACGGTGTCGGTTTTATCGGCCCCAACGGCATCAAGCGTATTGACCGCAGCGGCGCCCAGCAGGGCGGCGCGGCCAAGCGTACGGCAGCGGTGGAAGTGCAGTTGCCGCTGCATCAGGTACCGGCGCCCGCTTTCTACATCAACGTGGTGCCGGACATGGTCGGCGGCCGCCTGAGCAGCCACGACCGCGACTTGCTGGGCCTGGCCCGGCAACTGGCCGGCGACGACGGTGCGGTATTGGCCGTGGTGTTCGGCGAGCACAAGGAAAACGCCTTCGCCACTGCCGGTGTGGATCGGCTGCTGGTGTTGGACGGGCATGAATTCGACGGTTATTCACCGGAGCAACGGGTTCACGGTCTGCGGGCTGTGGATAACCAGTTCAACCCGCGCCACTGGTTGCTGCCGGACAGCCGCAGCGGCGGTGGTGAATTGGGGCGGCGCTTTGCCGCCAGCCTCAAGGAGCGCCCGGCCACGCGGGTCTGGCAGATCAAGGGCCAGGAATGTATTGGCCGTGCGGGTGCCGGCCAGCAAGACCTGGCCCGGCCACTGCCACGCATAATCCTGGCGGCGGCGGAATGCGCCGAGCCTGTCAGCGATACCCGTCACGAAGTGTTGCCGGTGGAGTTATCCACAAGCCTGGCCCGCAGCTTGCCGCGCATTGAGGATTTGGGCGCGGTGGCCGTGGACCCGGGGGCAATTCCCATGGCCGAAGCCGAGTTCATCTTCTCGGGCGGCAACGGGGTCAAGGACTGGGCACTGTTCCACCAGACCGCTGCCGCGTTGGGCGCTACAGAAGGCGCCTCGCGGGTGGCGGTGGATGACGGCTTCATGGCCCGGGATCGCCAGGTCGGTGCCAGCGGTACCTGGGTCACCGCGCGGGTTTACGTGGCGGTGGGGATTTCCGGGGCGATCCAGCACCTTCAAGGCATTGGTGCCTGCGACAAGGTGGTGGCGATCAACCTCGACCCGGGCTGCGACATGATCAAGCGTGCCGACCTGTCGGTGATCGGCGAAAGCGCCGCGATACTGCAAGCCTTGATCGTTGCGGTCGAGGCCTACCGCCACGGCGCCAAGCGCGATGCGGCTTAAGGAAATGGCCATGACGACGAATGTAATCAGCCTGGTGTCCATCGGCGCCCACCCGACTTCAGGCCGCCCACGCCGCGCCGAGCAAGATGCGCGCGCTGTGGAACTGGGCCTGCAACTGGCTGGGGATAACCTGCAAGTGCTGCACGCCGGCGACATCGGCGAACCCACCCTGCGCGCTTACCTGGGCATGGGCTTGCCGCAGTTGCACGTGCTTGAACAACCGGCCGGGGCAGACGCCTTGCCGGTGCTCGGCGACTATCTGCGGGACGCGGGCGCCCAAGTGGTGCTCACCGGCAGCCAGGCGGAAACCGGCGAAGGCTCGGGCATGTTGCCGTTCCTGCTGGCCGAGCAACTGGGTTGGCCGTTGATTGTCGGCCTGGCCCAGGTGGAATCCATCGAAGGCGGCGTGGCCCATGTGCTGCAGGCCTTGCCTCGCGGCCAACGGCGGCGGCTGAAGGTGCGCCTGCCGTTTATGGCCACGGTGGATAACGCGGCGCCCAAGCCACGGCAAAGCGCCTACGGCCCGGCGCAACGCGGTGAGCTGACGGCCCATGACGTCGAGGTGTTGGAGGATGAGTTATTCACAGGCGCTGTATTGCAGCCGGCCAAGCCTCGGCCCAAGCGCCTCAAGGTGATCAAGGCCAAAAGCGGTGCCGACCGGATGAAGGCCGCTACGGCCAAGGCCAGCGGCGGCGGTGGGCAGGTGCTCAAGGGCGTGAGTCCGGAGGCGGGCGCTGAAGCCATTCTTAAATTGCTTATAGAAGAAGGTGTAGTGCGCTGATCCACTGTGGGAGCGGGCTTGCTCGCGAAGGCGGTGTGTCAGGTAACTCATGTACCGACTGATCCGCCGCTTTCGCGAGCAAGCCCGCTCCCACACTGTTTTGCGGCGATTGTGGCTTTACCCACAATCCCTGTTAACCCACCTGTGGATAACCTGTTCGCGGCTGTCCACACCCCATGCAAATCAAGCCCTCCAGCTCGCTGTACGAAAAACAACCAACCTAACTGACGGTTTTTCCTTGGGTTTTTCTGTGGATAAGGAAAATGCCCAGTACAGACTTGCCCCCAAAGTCTGTTGGTGCTTCTGTGGATAAGATGTTCGCTATCCGCTGTAGGCCATATAAAACGTGGCTTACAGTGTGTTGATTAAAATGTAACCAATATCGCTATTCCGGCTGATTTTCGCTTTCAAAGCCGCGATTTTCCTCGGTTTAAGCCGGTTTTCCACAGATGGTCCAAAGTTGCCCCCAAAGTCTGTTGGCGCTTCTGTGGATAAGGTGTTTGCGTTCCTCTGTAGCCCATGCAAGACGTGGCTTTCAGGCTTTAGGTCAAAAAATGATCAATGTGGGATAGAACCGGTACCTTTGAATAAGTCACGGATTTTATTGGTTTTATTTCGACGAGAAAGCGCAGTTGCCCACAATTGCTGTGGGTGGCTTTGTGGATAAGTTGTTGGGCAATGGCTGGAAGTAAGGCGGGCAGCGGTCTGTCACGGTGTTGGATGAATTTTGTACAGTCACAAACCAGTGTGGGGCCGGGCAAGCCCGGCTCCCACATTTTGATCGGCGGCGTGTCAGCCGGTTACTCGTGTACGGCGACGCCTTTCAGATACGGCGCTGGCGCCGCCCCCAGGTTGCTCAGCATCCGCTCGCTGTACCAGTCCACAAAGTTGACCACACCAAACTCATAGGTCTTGGAGTACGGACCTGGCTGATACGCGGTGGAGTTGATGCCGCGCTGGTTCTCTTCGGCCAGGCGACGGTCCTGGTCGTTGGTGGCGTCCCACACTTTGCGCATGCGCTCGACGTCGTAGTCCACACCCTCCACGGCGTCCTTGTGCACGATCCACTTGGTGGTGACCATGGTTTCCTGGGCACTGATCGGCCACACGGTGAACACAATGATGTGGTCGCCCATGCAGTGGTTCCACGAGTGAGGCAGGTGCAGGATGCGCATCGAGCCCAGGTCCGGGTTCTTGATGCGGCCCATCAGCTTGTTGCAGCCTTGCTTGCCGTCGAGGGTCATCGACACGGTGCCCTTGAGCAGCGGCATGCGCACGATGCGGTTACGCAGGCCGAAGCTGGCGTGGGCGTAAGGGATCTTTTCGGCATCCCAGGCGGCGGCGGAGGCGGCCACGTGGTCCTTGAAGGCCTGGTCGGCCCGCGGGTCGGTAACGTCGTCCCATTCCAGCAGGGTTTTCAACAGTTCCGGGTGCGACGCGTTGCAGTGGTAGCACTCGCGGTTGTTTTCCAGCACCAGCTTCCAGTTGGCTTTTTCAAACAAGGTGGTCTGGATCGCCACCTTGGTGTTCTCCATGTCGTAGGGTTCCATGTAGTGGCTCAAGGTCGACAGGAAGTCGTCGATGGCCGGCGGGTTCTCCGACAGGCTGATAAAGATGTAGCCACCGGCGGTCTTCACATTCACCGGCTTGAGGCCGTATTGCTTCATGTCGAAGTCGGCGCCCATTTCGGTACCGGCGAACAGCAGGCGGCCGTCCAGTTCATACGTCCACTGGTGGTAATGGCACACCAGCTTGGCAACCTTGCCCTTGTCGCTGGTGCACAAGCGCGAACCGCGGTGGCGACACACGTTATGGAATGCGTGCACTACACCGTCGGCGCCACGGATCACGATGATCGGGTTCTTGCCCACTTGCAGGGTGATGTAGTTGCCCTTGGCGGGGATCTCGCAGGTCATGCCGGCGATCAACCACTCTTTCTGGAAAATTTCCTGCATGTCGATATCGAACAGCCGTTCATCAGAGTAAAACGGCTGTGGCAGCGAAAAGGTCCGCTCGCGTTCTTGCAGCATTTGCGCAGTGGCCTTGCGTGCGGGTTCCAGCGGATCGCCCAAGCTTAAGGTTGCGGTGACGTCCATCGTGTGTGTCCTCATGGCCATTCTGTGTGGCCGGCGAATAGTGGCTAGGTTTTGCAGCAAGGCGTAAAGAAAGCGTCTTTGTTGGGAGCGAGTGTGGGCCCCACAACGGCCAGAACCTTATCCATGAACGACATGGCCCACTCTGTTCCCGACGCGCAACCCCCGTGGTATGGGGGCTGGTCGCTATAAGTATGTGAATGTCGCAGATAGGTAAATGGGTGGTTCTCGCGTTACGCAGAATCGCCACCATAAGGCCGATCACACGGCTATGGAGAACAGCATGTCCAACAGCTTCCTGAACCCGGTAACAACCCAGACCTGGGCCAATGGTCGGCACATCGTCCGTTGCGTCAAAGTCATCCAGGAAACCTGGGACGTGCGCACCTTCTGCTTTATGGCCGACCAGCCGATCCTGTTCTTTTTCAAGCCCGGGCAGTTCGTCACCCTGGAGCTGGAAATCGACGGCCAGCCGATCATGCGTTCGTACACTATTTCCAGTTCGCCGTCGGTGCCTTACAGCTTTTCGGTGACCATCAAGCGCGTGCCGGGCGGCAAGGTGTCCAACTGGTTGCATGACACGCTGCACGAAGGCCAGGAGCTGGCGGTGCACGGGCCGGTGGGGCTGTTCAATGCCATCGACTTCCCGAGCCCGAAAGTGCTGTACCTCAGTGGTGGTGTCGGTATTACCCCGGTGATGTCCATGGCGCGCTGGTTCTACGACACCAACGCCAACGTCGACATGACGTTTATCCACAGCGCCCGCTCGCCAAAGGACATCATTTACCACCGCGAGCTGGAGCATATGGCGTCGCGGATTGATAACTTCAGCCTGCACCTGATTTGCGAGAAACACGGCCTGGGTGAACCCTGGGCCGGTTATCGCGGTTACCTCAACCACAAGATGCTCGAACTGATGGTGCCGGACTTCCTGGAGCGGGAAGTCTTCTGTTGCGGCCCGACGCCTTACATGAACGCGGTAAAGCGCCTGCTGGAAGCCGCCGGCTTCGACATGGCGCGTTATCACGAAGAATCCTTCGGCGCGACGCCACCGGAAGCCCGGGCCGACGCGGTGGAGCAAGCCGAACAAGCGGCGGATGCACCGGAAATCGACCTGGCGGACCTGCATCAGGTGGAATTCATTGCCTCTGGCAAGAGCATTCGCGTGGCACCGGGCGAGACCGTGCACGCAGCGGCGGCCAAGCTTGGCCTGCTGATTCCGAAAGCTTGCGGCATGGGGATCTGTGGGACGTGCAAGGTGCTGAAGCTGGGCGGGGAGGTCGAGATGGACCACAACGGCGGGATCACCGAGGAAGACGAAGCCGAGGGTTACATCCTGTCGTGCTGCAGCGTGCCGAAGGGTGATGTGCGCATCGAGTTCTAATGATCGTTCCCACGCTCCGCGTGGGAATGCCTCCTTGGACGCTCCGCGTCCCGTCCCGCTGTGTGACGCGGAGCGTCACGGGCTGCATTCCCACGCAGAGCGTGGGAACGATCAGGCTCGGCGCTGGATTTCAATCAGGCCGTCCGGTCCTGCATAGTTACGGACGTTGGAATACCGCCAGCTCGGCCAAGGCCACACAACCCGCTTCACAGGAATCGATCGTTCCCACGCTCCGCGTGGGAATGCCTCCTTGGACGCTCCGCGTCCCGCTGTGTGACGCGGAGCGTCACGGGCTGCATTTCCACGCAGAGCTTGGGAACGATCAGGCCCAGCGCTGAATCTCGATCAGGCCGTCCGGTCCTGCATAGTTACGGACGTTGGAATACCGCCAGCTCGGCCAAGTCCACACAACCCCGCTTCACAGGAATCGATCGTTCCCACGCTCCGCGTGGGAATGCCTCCTTGGACGCTCCGCGTCCCGCTGTGTGACGCGGAGCGTCACGGGCTGCATTCCCACGCAGAGCGTGGGAACGATCAGGCCCAGCGTTGAATTTCAATCAGGCTATCCTGTCCCGCATAGTTGCGGGCGCTGGAATACCGCCGGTGCTCGGCCAAGTCCACACAACCCCGCTTCACAGGAATCGATCGTTCCCACGCTCCGCGTGGGAATGCCTTCTTGGACGCTCCGCGTCCCGTCCCGCTGTGTGACGCGGAGCGTCACGGGCTGCATTCCCACGCAGAGCGTGGGAACGATCAGGCCAAGCGTTGAATTTCAATCAGGCTATCCTGTCCCGCATAGTTGCGGGCGCTGGAATACCGCCAGTGCTCGGCCAAGTCCACACAACCCCGCTTCACAGGAATCGATCGTTCCCACGCTCCGCGTGGGAATGCCTCCTTGGACGCTCTGCGTCCCGCTGTGTGACGCGGAGCGTCACGGGCTGCATTCCCACGCAGAGCGTGGGAACGATCAGGCCCAGCGCTGAATTTCAATCAGGCCATCCTGTCCTGCATAGTTGCGGGCGCTGGAATACCGCCAGTGCTCGGCCAAGTCCACATAACCACGCTTCACAGGGTTGTGGTGAATGTAATCAAGCTTTTGGCGCATCACCGCTTCGCTGTACACCAACTCGGCGTGTGACCCCTCTTGCCATAGCTGATAAATCCGGTCCGTTTTATGCGCCCGTTTGCTGAAACGCAAACGCTGCAACACTCGCTCCGCTCCTCGTTTCTGCAGGTCGTCAATGATGGTTCGAGCGGTGAAGGATTTGAACTGGCTGACACATTTACCCAGGTCAGGTGCTTGAGCGACGAAGTGCAGATGGTTTTCGAGAACGACGTAGCCGTAGAGATTGAAATGTTCGTGGGTTTGTTGATATCGCCAGCAACTCAATAGGTGGCCGACAAGGTAGTCGCGGGTAAATAGCGGTGTCCATTCCATGACAGTGCATGTCAGGAAGTGTGGTTTTTCAGGTTCGGTAATGGTGTAGCGGCTTCTGCCCATCAATTCGTCCTTGAACCGTGGTGTGGCCTGGACGCGGAGCGTCCGGGGAGGCGTTCCCACGCAGAGCGTGGGAACGATCAGTTAGAGGTTATTGGGCATAGATATGCACGACGAAGTGCTGGCCGGATGCTGTCAGTTCATAGACCTTGTCAGTGATCCGCAATGTCCTCGTCGGTTCGCTGATGGTGTCACCGATTTTCGCGGATTTTCTGAATTCGTCCCAGTCGATGACGGTGGTGCTGATAGTGCCTTCGCCTAGCAAGTTGTTTCCGTAGCGTTGCGCTTCCATGGTATTGCCCTCTGCTGGATTTCCGTTTCCGGCCGATTATTCGGCTGGCGGTTAGTCCCGAAAGGCGGCCTTTTCCTTCCGGGTTCCAAGAGGCTAGTCAATGAAAACGAAGTTGGTTGCTGTCAGAAATATCAAAAAACAGTCTCGGCCTTTCGCCATTATCTGAGGGGCTGATGCCTACTTCAGGCGCTCATCACTTCCCGAATATCGGCGGCTAATTCTCTTACGCGCTCTTCCTCGGTATCCCACGCGCACATGAACCGCGCGCCGCCTTTACCGATGAACGTGTAGAAGCGCCAGCCCTTGGCCGTCAGCGCGGCAATTGCCGGTTCCGACAGTTGCAGGAACACGCCGTTGGCCTGGACCGGGAACATCAACTCCACACCCGGGATATCCGCCACCAGGTTGCTGAGCAATTGTGCACAGTGGTTGGCGTGGCGGGCGTGTTTGAGCCAGGCGTCGTTTTCCAGCAGGCCCACCCACGGGGCGGAGAGGAAGCGCATCTTTGAGGCAAGCTGCCCGGCCTGCTTGCAGCGGTAGTCGAAGTCTTCGGCCAGCTTGTGGTTGAAGAACAGGATCGCTTCACCCACGGCCATGCCGTTCTTGGTGCCGCCAAAACACAGCACGTCGACCCCGGCTTTCCAGGTCAGGTCGGCCGGCGAGCAGCCGAGGAATGCGCAGGCGTTGGAGAAGCGTGCGCCGTCCATGTGCAGGTTCAGCCCCAGTTCCTTGCAGGTGACGCTGATGGCGCGGATTTCTTCCGGGGTGTAGACGCTGCCGACTTCGGTGGCCTGGGTCAGGGTCACGACGCGGGGTTTCGGGTAGTGAATGTCCTGGCGCTTGAGGGCGATCTCGCGGATCGACTCCGGGGTCAGCTTGCCGTTTTCGGTGCGGGCGGTGAGCAGCTTGGAGCCGTTGGAGAAAAACTCCGGCGCGCCGCATTCGTCGGTTTCGACGTGGGCGGTTTCCGAGCAGATCACGCTATGGTAGCTCTGGCACAAGGAGGACAGCGCCAGGGAGTTGGCTGCGGTACCGTTGAAGGCGAAGAACACTTCGCAGTCGGTTTCGAACAGTTTGCGGAAACCGTCGGCGGCGCGGTGGGTCCATTCATCATCGCCATAGGCGCGTTGATGGCCCTGGTTGGCGAGTTCCATGGCGGCCCAGGCTTCCGGGCAGATGCCGGAATAGTTGTCGCTGGCGAATTGTTGGCTCTTGTCGGTCATGGCCCAGTCCTGTGGTCGATGTTGGTGCGCACTTTACCCAAGATTGTCGGGCGGGCGCACGCACTGTTAATGCAAAGTCATTGGGGAATTATGCACGGTTCTGAAAGCGTTCCTGTAAGCCGCGTCCGCGATGGCGCCCTGGACCTGCTCAAGTGGCTGGCGCTGCTGAGTATGGTGCTGGACCACCTGCGGTATGTCGGTTTGAGCCTGGACGGGCTGTATGTGCCGGGGCGCCTGGCGTTCCCGTGGTTTTGCCTGGCGATCGCGGCGAATTTGCATCGGGTCAAGGACGCGCCGGTGACGGGGCAATGGCGCTATCTGAGCTGGTTGCTGCTGTTCAGTGTGATCAGTGAGGTGCCGTACCGGATGTTCATTGACGACGCCGATACGCTGAACGTGCTGCCGACCCTGGCGCTGGGTTTGCTGGTTGCCCGGGGATGGCAGCAGAAGACGGTTATTGATCGAGGATTGGCGTTGATCGCGCTGGTTTTGGCGGGGTTTTTCTCGGCGCAGCTGATGTTCGGTTTCTTTGGCGTACTGCTGCCGTTGGCGATGCTGCTGGTGTTTCGCCGGCCGTGGTACTTCAGCGTGCTGCCGGGTGTGGTGTGCCTGGCTGCCAATCAATGGCAGATCCTGCTCAATAGCGGCACGCTGGTGGCGATGCTGGGATTGGCGACATGCCTGATTGCGCCGCTGGCCGGATTGGTCTTGTTGCGACATGCCGGGCAGGTATCGCCACCGGCCATGCGGCGCTGGGCGTATGCGCTTTATCCGGCGCATTTCCTGCTGCTGCTACTCCTTCGAAAGATCATCGCCTAACCCCTTGTAGGAGCGAGCTTGCTCGCGAAAAACGTCAACGATTACGAGGGCTGTCTGGATGCGCGCGGCGCCCTCAGGTTTTTCGCGAGCAAGCTCGCTCCTACAAATGCCGGGGGCCATGTCGTAAACGCACCTTTGCGTGGCGTCCATAGGCATTTGACCTCTCTGCGCCAGCCCTACCATCGCATCAAAGGGCCCCTCCGTCGTGCGGCGGCCCCAACAATACGATTGGCGCACCGCCGCCGCTGGGAGAGACGCGATGTTCAGCAAGCAAGACCAGATCCAGGGTTATGACGATGCACTGCTGGCGGCCATGAATGCCGAGGAGCAGCGCCAGGAAGATCATATCGAGCTGATCGCGTCAGAGAACTACACCAGCAAGCGTGTCATGGAAGCCCAGGGCAGCGGCCTCACCAACAAGTACGCCGAAGGTTACCCGGGCAAGCGTTACTACGGCGGCTGCGAGCACGTGGACAAGGTCGAAGTGCTCGCCATCGAGCGTGCCAAGCAGCTGTTCGGTGCCGATTACGCCAACGTGCAGCCGCACTCCGGTTCGTCCGCCAACAGCGCGGTTTACCTGGCGCTGTTGAACGCCGGCGACACCATCCTCGGCATGAGCCTGGCCCACGGCGGCCACCTGACCCACGGCGCCAAGGTGTCGTCCTCGGGCAAGCTGTACAACGCGGTGCAATACGGCATCGACACCAACACCGGGCTGATCGACTACGACGAAGTCGAGCGCCTGGCCGTGGAGCACAAGCCGAAGATGATCGTGGCGGGTTTTTCCGCCTACTCCAAGACCCTGGATTTCCCGCGCTTTCGCCAGATCGCCGACAAGGTCGGTGCGCTGCTGTTCGTCGACATGGCCCACGTCGCCGGCCTGGTGGCCGCCGGTCTGTACCCGAACCCGCTGCCCTACGCCGATGTGGTCACCACCACCACCCACAAGACCCTGCGCGGTCCACGTGGCGGGTTGATCCTGGCCAAGTCCAACGAAGAAATTGAAAAGAAACTCAACTCTGCGGTATTCCCGGGCGCCCAGGGCGGCCCGCTGATGCACGTGATCGCCGGCAAGGCGGTGTGCTTCAAGGAAGCCCAGGAACCAGGTTTCAAGGCCTATCAACAGCAAGTGATCGACAACGCCCAGGCCATGGCCGGCGTGTTTATCAAACGCGGCTACGATGTAGTGTCCGGCGGCACCGATAACCACCTGTTCCTGGTCAGCCTGATCCGTCAGGGCCTCACCGGCAAAGAGGCGGACGCCGCCCTCGGTCGCGCTCACATCACCGTCAACAAGAACGCCGTGCCCAACGACCCGCAGTCGCCGTTCGTGACCTCGGGCCTGCGTATCGGCACGCCGGCGGTGACCACACGCGGCTTCAAAGTGACCCAATGCCTGGAGTTGGCCGGCTGGATCTGCGACATCCTCGACAACCTCGGCGACGCCGATGTGGAGGCCAACGTCGCCAAGCATGTGGCCGCCCTGTGCGCTGATTTCCCGGTTTATCGCTGAGCGCGGTTTTGGAGTAATGACTATGCAACGCTACTCGGGCTTCGGCCTCTTCAAGCACTCACTCAGCCACCACGAAAACTGGCAGAAGATGTGGCGCACGCCCACCCCGAAAAAGGTCTACGACGTGGTCATCGTCGGCGGCGGCGGGCATGGTCTGGCGACGGCTTACTACCTGGCCAAGGAGCACGGCATCACCAACGTGGCGGTGGTCGAGAAAGGCTGGCTGGGCGGCGGTAACACCGCGCGCAACACCACCATCGTGCGGTCCAACTACCTGTGGGACGAGTCGGCGCACCTGTACGAGCACGCGATGAAACTCTGGGAAGGTTTGTCCCAGGATTTGAACTACAACGTGATGTTCTCCCAGCGTGGCGTCTACAACCTGTGCCACACCCTGCAGGATATCCGTGACTCCGAGCGTCGCGTCAGCGCCAACCGCCTAAACGGTGTGGACGGCGAACTGCTCAACGCCAAACAAGTGGCCGATGAGATTCCGTACCTCGACTGCTCCAAGAACACTCGCTACCCGGTCATGGGCGCCACCGTGCAACGGCGCGGCGGCGTGGCCCGTCACGATGCCGTGGCCTGGGGCTTTGCCCGCGCCGCTGACGCACTGGGCGTGGACCTGATCCAGCAGACCGAAGTGATCGGTTTCCGCAAGGAAAACGGTGTGTGCATCGGCGTGGAAACCAACAAAGGCTTCATCGGCGCCAAGCGCGTCGGCGTGGTGACGGCGGGTAACTCCGGCCACATGGCATCCCTGGCGGGCTTCCGCCTGCCGATCGAATCCCACCCGCTGCAAGCACTGGTGTCGGAGCCGATCAAACCCATCATCGACAGCGTGATCATGTCCAACGCCGTGCACGGTTACATCAGCCAGTCCGACAAGGGCGACCTGGTGATCGGCGCCGGTATCGACGGCTACAACGGCTATGGCCAGCGCGGCTCGTACCCGGTGATCGAGCACACCATCCAGGCCATCGTAGAGATGTTCCCGGTGCTGTCCCGCGTGCGCATGAACCGCCAGTGGGGCGGCATCGTCGACACCACGCCGGATGCCTGCCCGATCATCTCCAAGACCCCGGTCCCGAACATGTTCTTCAACTGCGGTTGGGGCACCGGTGGTTTTAAAGCGACTCCAGGCTCAGGCAACGTATTTGCCGCGAGCCTCGCCAAGGGTGAAATGCACCCATTGGCAGCTCCATTCTCCATCGACCGTTTCCACAACGGCGCGCTGATCGACGAACACGGCGCTGCGGCCGTCGCCCACTAACAGGAGAAATTCCCTATGTTGCATATCTTCTGTCCTCACTGTGGCGAACTGCGCTCCGAAGAGGAATTCCACGCCTCCGGCCAAGCGCACATCCCGCGCCCACTGGACCCGAACACCTGCACCGACGAGGAGTGGGGCGACTACATGTTCTTCCGCGACAACCCGCGCGGCCTGCACCACGAACTGTGGATTCACGCTGCCGGTTGCCGCCAGTATTTCAACGCGACCCGCGACACCGTGACCTACGAAATTCTTGAAACCTACAAGATAGGCACCAAGCCGCAATTCACCGCCAAGGCTTCTGGAGAGAAGGTATGAGCCAGATCAATCGCCTGTCCAACGGTGGCCGGATCGACCGCAACAAAGCCCTGAGCTTCACCTTCAACGGCCAGAGCTACAAAGGCTTTGAAGGCGACACATTGGCCGCTGCGCTGCTGGCCAACGGCGTCGACATCATCGGTCGCAGCTTCAAGTATTCCCGCCCGCGCGGCATCTTCGCCGCCGGTGCCGAAGAGCCGAACGCGGTGCTGCAGATCGGCGCCACCGAAGCCACGCAAATCCCCAACGTGCGCGCCACGCAACAGGCGCTGTACCAGGGTTTGGTCGCCACCAGCACCAACGGCTGGCCGAGC
This sequence comes from Pseudomonas sp. P7758, assembly GCF_013386485.1. Taxonomy (NCBI): domain Bacteria; kingdom Pseudomonadati; phylum Pseudomonadota; class Gammaproteobacteria; order Pseudomonadales; family Pseudomonadaceae; genus Pseudomonas; species Pseudomonas sp. P7758. The sequence continues at coordinate 47,946 of NZ_JACARS010000019.1, forward strand.
GTGAACAACGACATGATGGGCATTCTCGGCAAGGTCGGCGGCAAGCTGATGCCGCCGGGTTTCTACTACAAAACCTTCATGTACCCGCAATCGTTCTGGATGACTTACGAGAAGTACATCCGTAAGGCAGCCGGTCTTGGCCGCTCGCCGACCGAGAACGATCCGGACACCTACGACTACATGAACCGTCATTGCGACGTGCTGATTGTGGGCGCGGGCCCTGCCGGCCTGGCGGCTGCGTTGGCGGCTGCCCGCAGTGGCGCCCGGGTGATCATCGCGGACGAACAGGAAGAGTTCGGCGGCTCCTTGCTGGATTCCCGCGAAAGCCTCGATGGCAAGCCGGCGGCTGAATGGGTTGCCAGTGTGATTGCTGAACTCAAGGCCCTGCCGGACGTGGTGCTGCTGCCTCGCGCCACCGTCAACGGTTACCACGACCATAACTTCCTGACCATTCACGAACGCCTCACCGACCACCTCGGTGACCGTGCGCCGATCGGCCAGGTGCGTCAGCGTATCCACCGGGTTCGCGCCAAGCGTGTCGTGTTGGCCACCGGTGCTTGCGAGCGTCCGCTGGTGTACGGCAACAACGACGTACCGGGCAACATGCTGGCGGGAGCGGTCTCCACTTACGTGCGTCGCTACGGCGTGGCACCGGGCAAGAAGCTGGTGCTGTCCACCAACAACGATCACGCCTACCGCGTGGCGCTGGACTGGTTCGACGCCGGCCTCAGCGTTGTCGCCGTAGCCGATGCCCGCCACAACCCACGGGGCGCGCTGGTTGAAGAGGCGCGTGCCAAAGGCATTCGCATCCTCACCGGCAGCGCCGTGATCGAGGCCCGTGGCAGCAAGCACGTCACTGGTGCCCGTGTTGCGGCCATCGATGTCAAAGCTCATAAAGTCACCAGCCCCGGCGAGTGGCTGGAGTGCGACCTGGTCGCCAGCTCCGGCGGCTACAGCCCGGTGGTCCACCTGGCCTCGCACCTGGGCGGCAAGCCGACCTGGCGTGAAGACATCCTCGGTTTTGTACCGGGCGAAGCACCGCAGAAACGCGTGTGCGTCGGTGGCATCAATGGCGTCTACGGCCTCGGCGATTCCCTGGCCGACGGTTTTGAAGGTGGCGTGCGCGCTGCCAGCGAAGCCGGGTTTGCGCCGGTGGAAGGTACGCTGCCCAAAGCCTTGAGCCGTCTGGAAGAACCGACCCTGGCGCTGTTCCAGGTACCTCACGAGAAAGCTACCGCACGGGCGCCGAAGCAATTTGTCGACCTGCAGAATGACGTCACCGCGGCCGCCATCGAACTCGCCACCCGCGAGGGTTTCGAGTCGGTGGAGCACGTCAAGCGCTACACCGCACTGGGCTTCGGCACTGACCAGGGCAAGCTCGGCAACGTCAACGGCCTGGCCATCGCGGCCCGTTCGCTGAATGTGACCATCCCGCAGATGGGCACTACCATGTTCCGTCCCAACTACACGCCGGTAACCTTCGGCGCGGTAGCAGGCCGGCACTGTGGGCACATCTTCGAGCCGCTGCGCTACACCGCGCTGCAAGCCTGGCACGTGAAAAACGGCGCCGAGTTTGAGGACGTCGGCCAGTGGAAACGCCCATGGTATTTCCCGCGCAACGGTGAAGACCTGCACGCCGCAGTGAAGCGCGAATGCCTGGCCGTGCGTGACAGCGTCGGCCTGCTGGACGCGTCCACCCTCGGCAAGATCGACATCCAGGGCCCGGATGCCCGCGAGTTCCTCAACCGCATCTACAGCAACGCCTGGACCAAGCTCGACGTGGGCAAGGCCCGCTACGGCCTGATGTGCAAGGAAGACGGCATGGTCTTCGACGACGGCGTGACTGCCTGCCTCGCCGACAACCACTTCCTGATGACCACCACCACCGGCGGCGCAGCACGCGTACTCCAGTGGCTGGAAATCTACCAGCAGACCGAATGGCCGGACCTCAAGGTGTACTTCACCTCGGTCACCGACCATTGGGCAACCATGACTTTGTCCGGCCCCAACAGCCGCAAGCTGCTGAGCGAAGTCACCGACATCGACCTGGACAAGGACGGCTTCCCGTTCATGACCTGGAAAGAAGGCCTGGTAGGCGGCGTGCCGGCACGGGTGTTCCGGATTTCGTTTACCGGTGAGTTGTCGTACGAAGTCAACGTGCAGGCCGACTACGCCATGGGTGTGCTCGAGAAAATCGTCGAGGCCGGCAAGCAGTACAACCTGACCCCGTACGGCACCGAAACCATGCACGTGCTGCGGGCCGAGAAGGGTTTCATCATCGTTGGCCAGGATACCGACGGCTCGATGACCCCGGACGACCTGAACATGGGCTGGTGTGTAGGCCGCACCAAACCGTTCTCGTGGCTCGGCTGGCGCGGGATGAATCGCGAGGATTGCGTGCGTGAAGACCGCAAGCAGCTTGTCGGACTCAAGCCGATCGACCCGAACGTGTGGCTGCCGGAAGGCGCGCAGTTGGTGTTCGACGCCAAGCAGACGATCCCGATGAAGATGGTCGGCCACGTCACCTCCAGTTATGCCCACAACTCCCTCGGTTATTCGTTTGCCATGGGCGTGGTGAAGGGCGGCTTGAAGCGCATCGGCGAGCGGGTGTTTGCACCGCTGGCGGATGGCAGCGTGATCGAGGCGGAGATTGTTTCTTCGGTGTTCTTTGATCCTAAAGGCGATCGTCAGAACATCTGACACCTGATCGTTCCCACGCTCCGCGTGGGAATGCATCCCGGGGCGCTCTGCGCCCCAAGAGCGGACGCAGAGCGTCCATGGCGGCATTCCCACGCAGAGCGTGGGAACGATCAAATTCAACACAGGTGCTTTATGACAGCAGCCAATGTTTACCAACAACGCCCCACCTCCGGAGCCAAGGCCGAGTCGTCGCTGCACCATGCCGACCTCGCCAGCCTGGTAGGCAAGGGCCGCAAGAACGCCGGCGTGACCGTGCGTGAAAAGAAACTGCTGGGCCACCTGACCATTCGTGGCGATGGCCATGACGCAGCCTTCGCCGCCGGTGTGCACAAAGCCTTGGGTATCGAATTGCCCGGTGCCCTGCAAGTCATCGTCAAGGGTGAGACCAGCCTGCAATGGCTCGGTCCGGATGAGTGGTTGCTGGTAGTGCCAGGCGGTGAGGAATTCGCCGCCGAGAAAAGCTTGCGTGAGGCGCTGGGTGATTTGCATATCCAGGTCGTCAACGTCAGCGGCGGCCAGCAGATTCTCGAACTCAGCGGCCCCAACGTGCGCGATGTGCTGATGAAATCCACCAGCTACGACGTGCACCCCAACAGCTTCCCGGTGGGCAAGGCGGTGGGCACGGTGTTCGCCAAGTCGCAATTGGTGATTCGCCATACTGCTGAAGACACCTGGGAGCTGGTGATTCGTCGCAGCTTCTCGGATTACTGGTGGCTGTGGTTGCAGGATGCGGCGGCTGAGTATGGTTTAAGCGTCCAGGCCTGATCGTTCCCACGCTCCGCGTGGGAATGCATCCCGGGACGCTCCGCGTCCCAAGAGCGGACGCAGAGCGTCCATTGCGGCGTTCCCACGCAGAGCGTGGGAACGATCAAGGAGTCACGAATAATGAGCCGCGTACCCGATACATGGATTTTGACCGCCGACTGCCCCAGCGTGCTCGGCACGGTGGACGCGGTCACTCGCTACCTGTTCGAGCAGGGCTGCTACGTCACTGAGCACCACTCCTTCGATGACCGGCTCTCGGGCCGGTTCTTCATCCGCGTGGAGTTCCGCCAGCCCGATGGTTTCGACGAACAAGCCTTCCGCGATGGCCTGGCCACCCGTGGCGAAGCCTTCGGCATGATCTTCGAACTGACCGCGCCGAACTACCGGCCGAAAGTGGTGATCATGGTCTCCAAGGCCGATCACTGCCTCAACGATTTGCTCTACCGCCAGCGCATCGGCCAACTGTCGATGGACGTGGTCGCCGTAGTCTCCAACCACCCGGACCTCAAGCCCCTGGCCGACTGGCACCAGATTCCCTATTACCACTTTCCCCTGGACCCCAACGACAAGCCGTCGCAGGAGCGCCAGGTGTGGCAGGTGATCGAAGAGTCCGGCGCCGAGCTGGTGATTCTTGCGCGCTACATGCAAGTGCTGTCGCCGGAGCTGTGCCGCAAGCTTGACGGTAAAGCCATCAACATCCACCACTCCCTGCTGCCCGGTTTCAAGGGCGCCAAGCCGTATCACCAGGCCTACAACAAGGGGGTGAAACTGGTGGGCGCCACTGCGCATTACATCAATAACGATTTGGACGAAGGCCCGATTATCGCCCAGGGCGTGGAGGTGGTGGACCACAGTCACTATCCGGAAGATTTGATTGCCAAGGGACGGGATATCGAAGGCCTGACCCTGGCCCGGGCCGTGGGGTATCACATTGAGCGGCGGGTGTTCTTGAACGCCAATCGGACAGTGGTGCTCTGATGGACGCCTTCGCGAGCAAGCCCGCTCCCACAGTTGACCG
>NZ_JACARS010000187.1:0-7728 GCF_013386485.1 Pseudomonas sp. P7758
GGAACCGGGCCGGAGTGCGGGCATGCCGAGCCTAGGCGAGGCACCGAGTGGTGGGGCAAAGACCTTTTGGTTACTTTTGGGGCGTTTGCCAAAAGTGACCCGCTGTAAGAGCGGAACCATAAGCGGCCGTTACCGCAGCAACGGATATGTCCACCATCCAAAACCCAAATCACCGCGGCACCGCCCGAATCACCGCCCTAACCCCCTGCCCCCCGGGAATCGCCTTATCCACCGAAGGCAACTGCGGCGCCTGCACATCCGGCATCGCCCAGCTATGCTCCGGCTGCAACCCACCCTGGGCCCTGCGCATAAACTCATAGCGATTCAGCGTAATACTGCGCCCCGCCCCACCGTCACGAATAATGTAGGGCCGCAAAAACACCATCAAATTAGTCTTCGTCACACTGCGCCTTTCATTCCTGAACAACGCCCCCAACCCCGGAATATCCGACAACCAGGGCACCGCGTCATTGCTCTGGCTATACCCATCCTGCAACAGCCCGCCAAGTACCATGATCTGCCCGTCATCCAGCAAAATACTCGTATCAATCGCCCGCTTGTTCGTCACCGTCCCGGCATCCACCGAAGCCCGCGTGTCGACGCTGCTGACCTCCTGATAAATATCCAGCTTCACCGTCCCCCCCTCGGAAATCTGCGGCCGCACGTTCAGCTTCAGCCCCACTTCCTCCCGCTGTACCGTCTGGAACGGGTTATTGCTCGTGCCGCCGCCGCCCGTCACATAACTACCGGTGACAAACGGAATCGTCTGCCCCACAAAAATACTCGCCGCCTCGTTATCCAGGGTCAGCAGGTTCGGCGTCGACAACACATTAGTCCCGCCCTTGCTCTTCAACGCCCGGGCCAACACCTTGAGGTCCAGCACCTTGCCAATCCCCGGAATGTCCACCGAGCCGTTCACCAGCCCGATGTTCAAACCCTTGGGCAACACATCAATGCTGGTCTTGCTGGTGGGGGTTCCATTCAAGCCGCTGCCCCCCAGGTTCACCCCACCAAAGCCACCCTTCCCGCCCAGGTTGCCCGCCTGCCACTGCACCCCGAACTCGCTGGCATCGTCCTCACCCACTTCGACGATCAGGCTCTCGATCACCACCTGGGCGCGACGCTGGTCGAGCATGTCGATCACCTCCCGCAGGTTGCGATACAGCGGGTCCGGCGCCGAGATCAGCAAGGTGTTGGTGGTGGCGTCCGCCTGGATCGTCACGCCACCGGCGCTGAACGCGGTGTTCTGGTCGCTGGGGGAAGAAGCGCCGGTGCTGCTGGTGTCCTGCCCGTAACCACTGGGCTGGACAGTGCCGCTGCCGGTGGGAGTGCCGCTGCTGTTCTGGGTACTGCCCTGGCCACCCTGGGTGTTGCCGCCCATGCTGCTCAACTTGCCGCGGGCATTGTCACTGGTACCGGTGTCGCTCTCACCAGTGAGCAAGCCCCGCAGCGACTGCGCCAACTTGCCGGCCTGGGCGTTGCGCAGGTACACCACGTGCATATTGCTCGGGTTGCTCTGGGCGTTGTCGAGCTTGTAGATCAGGTTGCGCGCCAGTTCCGTGCGCTCCGGGCTGCCGGCGCGGATGATGATGGAGTTGGAGCGCGGGTCGCCGATCACGTTGATCTTCTGGGTCTGGTCGGCGCCCTGGGTTTCGAGGAGTTCCGAGACCATGGCGGCGATGTCCACGGCGATGCCGTTCTGCACCTTCACCACGTCGGTGTCGATGGCGCTCGGGGTGTCGATGCCGTCGATGATCTGTGCCACCCGCGCCAGGTTTTCCGCGTAGTCGGTGATCACGATGCTGTTGTTGCCGGGGTAGGCGTTGATCGGGTTGTTCGGCGACACGATCGGGCGCAGCACCGGGATCAGGTTCACCGCGTTTTCGTATTGCAGGCGGAAGGTGCGGGTCTGCATGCCCTGCCCGCCCGGGTTGGCGCCGCTGTAGATCGGCCCGCCCAGCAGCTTGGCGTCCGCCTCCGGCACCACCTGGGCCACGCCGCCTACGTCGACCACGCTGAAGCCCTGCATACGCAGCGCCGCCAGCAGCATGTCGTAGGCCTGGTGCGCCGGTACCTGGCCTTCGCTGACCAACGTGAGGTTGCCTTTGACACGCGGGTCCACCAGGAATTGCTGGCCGGTGGCGCGGGACAAGGCGCGCACCACCGCCTGGATATCGGCGTCGACAAAGTTCAGTTGTACCGGTTGATCACCCAGCGGGTTGCGCGCCCTGGCCGGTGCGGTGCCATGGCTGCGGGCGCTGTTGGTCACCGGGTGTTGCACCCGGGGTGGCGGCACGGTTTCGCGCTGGCGGTCCAGTGGTGTGTCGCCGCTGCGCCGGGTGTCGGCCAGGGGTTGGCCAAGCTCGCTGTCCACCAGCAACGGCGCGGAGGATTGGGGGTTGCTGCACGCTCCCAGCGCCAACAAGAGCAAAGGGGCGACCTTGCGATAAGGCGCAGCGTTGGGCAATGACCACTTCATGAAGCTTCCTTAGCGCCAGGCGCCTGATCCATGCGAACGGTCCCGGACAAGGTGCCGGCCGAGTTTGAAGGGGTGGCCTCGCCTGCGCGTTGCAGGCGGGCCGCAGAGACTTCCAGGGAGAACGGCCGGGGGTTGGCCAGCAGCCAGTCGATCACCGCGTCCGCCGGGGCGTCGTCGAAGGTCAGGCGCCAGCTGCCGGTGTCCTGCGGCTGCAATTGATAGCGGCCCTGCAGCCCGGCGTTGTCGAGGGACTGGTGCAAGGCGGTTTCCAGGTCACTGCTGCGCGGGGCTGGGGCGACGCCTTGCAGCAGCACCTGCAAGGCCTCGGCCTGGCTGCGCAGTTTCGGGGTTTCGGCTTGCCAGTAGTCGATCTTCTTCAGCGGTGGCTGGATCAACAGCAACCAGGTCAGCAGGCCCGCCAGCACCAGGCCGGCACCCACCAACAGACGTTTTTCACGCATGGCCAGGCCGTTCCAGAACACCTGGGCCTGGCTGCGCAGAAGCTGCCAACGCTTATTCATCTTCGGCCTCATCGTCTGCATCGGCTTCAACGCGCTCGGTAAGCGGGCCGACTGTCCAGCCCTGGTCGTCGCGACTGGCGCTGAACCCGGCCTGGGCCAGCAGCGCCTGCGCGTCAGCGGCCAGCGCCGGGGTCCGGGCGTCGGGCAGCAGGCTCAGCTGCAGGCGGCCTTGCTCGTAGCTCAAACTCTCGACGCTGCCCGCCATGGACGGCAGGCTGCTGCCCGCCAGCGCCAGCAAGCCGGTAAAGCGCTGCCCAGGTTCGGCCGCCGCGCCGCTCTGGCGTGCGGCCAGTTGCTGACGGGCTTGTTGCAGCGCGTTGAGAATCACCGGCAGTTCGGGGAAGGCCTGGCGTACTTGCTGGCTCATCTGCGCCTTGAGGCGTTGGCCTTCGTCGACCTGGCGGGCGGCGTAGAGGTTCAGGCCCAGGGCCCAGATGACGACCGCCAGCGCCGTGCAGGCCGCCGCCCTGCCCCAGCCACCGGTGGCCGCCTGCTGGAGCCGACCGTGCAAACCCCAGCCCGGCGCGGTACCGCTCCAACGGGCATCGTCGGCCACATGGAGCACATCGACACCGGTGGCGAGCAGATCATCCAGCGCCTGCTGCCCCAGAGGATGTACCGCGCCCTGCTGCAGGCTATGGCGCAGTAGCAAATGCCCGTCGCAGAAGGCCGCGCTCGCTGGCCCGCTGACCGGCAACGCGTAGGGCGCCGGGTACAGGCCACGCACTTTGATTTTCAGCTGGGTCGTTATCCGGCCCAGGTGCTCAAGGCTGCTTTTGGGCAACCAGCCGACCTGCACCAGGCCGCTGCTGTCCCGTGGACCGTGGGCCACATGCATCAATTCCAGCGGGCCGAGGATCAGTGCCTGGGCCGCACAGGTCACTGCATCGTCGACCTTGGCGGAGGGCAATTGCGGCAGCTCCAGGCTGGTCAGCAAGCTGTCCCGTGGATGCAGAAAACACTCCGCCTGGGTATTCGCCCATTGCGCCAGGCGGCCCTCGCCCTGCTGGCTGACCTGCCCGGCGCGGTCCAGCCAGGCGAACTGCACCTGGCTCTCGGTGGTGAGTTCATCCAGCGGCGGCAAGCCGATGCGCAAACGCTTCATACGCCCACCCGCGACCAGATCACCTGGGGCTGACGATCTTCCGGGCGATACAGCAACGCCTCCAGCGTGACCCGACGCTGCTCGCGGCGCGCCTGGCCGTGCACGCGAAACCACTCGCTGGTGATCCCCACCTGCACCGTGTCCACCGCGACTTGTGGCATGCGCAACCGGTTGACGAAATCCCCGCGATTGACAAACCAGCGCCCGCCGTCGCGCTCGGCCACCAGTGCCTGAGCCTGGGACAGGCTGAGCCCCGGCACCACGCTGCTGAGCACCTCGGCGCTGGCGGTATTGCCGTTGACCCAGGTATTGCCGGGCAGCACGCTGACATAGCTCGCCATGCGCCGCAGTTGGCGCGGGTCGAGGCCTTCGATACCGCTGAGGTCGGTGAGGCTGCGCAACATCGGGTACTTGGCCGGGATCAATGGCGCGGCGGCACCGGGCGAGGTATCCCGGCTGCTGTTGAAACCGCCGGTGAGTGAGGCGCCGAGCTCGCGCTGGTCGTATGAGTCGATCACTCGCCGGCTGATGCGGCGACTCACGGCCGGCTCGATGCCGATCAACTGGCACAGGCGTTCGAAGCTCTGCAATTGCCCGGCGTCCGGGTGTTGTTGGGTCACCAGGTTGCGCAGGTTGAACTTGCCCTGCTCATCCTCAATCCGCCCCTCGAAAGCACCGCCGAGGGGCCGTGCCCACGGTTGATCGAGCCGGGTCAACACGTCCTGGCGGCGCGCGTCCCACAGGAGCTGGCGACTGGTTTCCAGGCCGCCATTCAACAACCATTGGCCCTGGATACGCAGTTGTTCAGCTTCCAGGCTGCGGGTGAATACGGTTTGCCGGGTGAGCATGGCGCCGGCAATCACCGCGACCACGGCCGCGATCAGCAAGGCGCTGATAATCGCCATGCCGCGCTGCTTCGCCGCTGTAGGCGAATGGCTGTTCATCGCCGGCCTTACAACTGCCAGGAGCCGATATCGGCGTTCACGCCGTCACCATCAGGTTTCCCGTCGGCGCCGAGGGAGAACACATCCACTTCGCCGTTGGCCCCTGGGTTGAGGTAGTGATACGGGTTGCCCCACGGGTCGTTGGGCAAGCGTTCGAGGTAGGCGCGCCAGTTGCTGTTTTTCGCATCGGCCGGGCGTTCCACCAGCACCTTCAAGCCCTGGTTCATGCTGGGATACGAGCCGTGGTCGAGGCGGTAGAGTTTCAGGGCCTGCATCAGCCCGCCAATGTCCTGCCGGGCCGCTGTGGCCCGCGCCTGGTCGGGGCGGTCGAGCACCTTGGGCACCACCAGCGCCGCCAGAATCCCCAGGATCACCACGACCACCATGATCTCGATCAGGGTGAAACCGCGCTGCCTGCGCGCTGACGTGAAGTGTGCGATATCCATGTCGACATTCCTTGGCTTGAGTGCATTTCGTGGCGCAGTGTTGCAAGAACACATGTCAGTCATGTTGAAAATCCTCGGGAGCTTTGGTCGCCAATCGGTCAACTCCCGGGGCTAGTCTGCGGGCCTGTTTCCCGGTTTTGAGTACGCCATGGGCGGGCCCCGCAACGAGCAAGGTTTCACCCTGATTGAAGTGTTGGTGGCACTGGCGATCATCGCCGTGGCCATGGCGGCGGCGGTACGCGTGGCCGGGCTGATGACCACCAGCAACGGCCTGCTGCGGGACAAGTCGATGGCGCTGCTGGCAGCCCAGGGCCGGATGGCGGAACTGCGCCTGGAAGGTCGGGTGAGCACCGGGCGCAAGACGTTCGACTGCGACCAGGGCCGGCTGAAACTGCGTTGCGAACAGACCATCAGCAACGGGCCGGATGGGCGCCTGTTCCAGGTCAGCGTGCAGGTGCTGGACGCCACCCGGGAAGCGCCACCCCTGGCACGCCTGGAGACACTGCTGGGGCGCCCGCCGGTGAAGCGCCCGGTTACTGCCGAATGAGGCTTGGCAACGCCGGCCCGTCGGGCAACTTGTCGAGGGGCACGCGGATTTTTTCCGCGCCGCGCTCGATCTCCACGCTATCGCCTTCAATGGCCGTCAGCCGCACGCCGGGGCTCAGGCGTTCACCCAACAAAAAGCTGCGGGGCGGGCCGTCGTTGAGACTGAGGATCGCCACCGCCCCACGCGCCCCGGCAAGCACCCCGGAGACCTTGATCTGCATCACCGCCGGGGTATTGGAAAACCATTGCACGGCGGGGTTGTCGCTGCGGGCCGCCAACGCCTGGGGCGCGGCCTGCGGGGTATGAGACTCGGCCGACGTGAGCAACAGCGGCGTCCAGGTCGCCACCCCTGCCAGCGCCGCCAGCAACGCCAAGGCCTGGACGCCATGGGCGGGTGAAAAACGATGGATGAATGCCATGGGCGGGACCTCCTGTTTGTCCGTCGCCTAAGGCTACAGGGCAATTCACACCTTTTTATTTCAGCGGTTGATCAGGGAGCAAAAAATGAAACAGCAGGGCTTCACGTTGATCGAGTTGATGGTGGTGCTGGTGATCATCGGCATCGCCAGTGCGGCCATCAGCCTGAGCATCAAGCCTGATCCGCTGCACCTGCTGCGCAAGGACGCGGAACGCTTGAGCCAATTGCTGCAGGTGGCCCAGGCCGAGGCGCGTGCCGATGGCCGGGCGATTACCTGGAAAGCCGATGCCAAGGGATTTCGCTTCAGCCGCGTGACGGATGATGGGCTGGGAGTGGAGAACTTCAGCGGCGATCAGCAACTGCGTCCGCGGGCCTGGGACAGTGCGCCGATGCAGGTGCGCATCGAGCCTGGGAAAACATTGGTGCTGGATGCTGAATGGGTGAACCCGCCGGTGCGGGTGGTGCTGTCGGATGGGCAATACAGCCTGAGCCTGCAACGGGATGCGGCGGGGTTGTTGCGGGTGGTGAGTCATGAGTGACCAGAAGGGTTTTACGCTGATCGAGGTGATGGTGGCGATCATGTTGATGGCGGTGGTCAGTGTGATTGCCTGGCGCGGGTTGGACAGTGTGACCCGGGCTGATCAGCATTTGCAGGCCAGCAGTGAGCAGACTGAGGTGTTGTTGCGGGCGCTGAACCAGATGCAGCTGGATGTGAGCTTGCGCGCGGGGGTTGAGTTGGGGCCGCCGATTGGCGAAGACGCGCCGAAGCCTGGCGGGTTGGCGGCGGTGTCGGTGAGGAGTTCGGACAGCAAGGGGTTTCGGCTGGAGGTGATCCGGAGTGCGCCGATTCCTGGGGATGGGTTGCAGCGGGTGCGATGGTGGCTCAAGGGCGACACGCTGTACCGGGCAGCTGCACCGGCGCGGGATCGGTATCCGCTGCCGGCGCCCAGGGATGCGGTGGCGGTGCTTGGGCAGGTCAGGGATTTGCAGGTGCGGGTTTGGGACAAGGGGTGGCGGCAGTTGAGTGGGAATCGGCAGGAGGAACCGCTGGGGATCGAGGTGGTTCTGGTGCGGGAGACGGGCCAGGGGGTGGAGCGGTATCGGCAGGTTTTGGGGCCCTTGCGGTAGGGCTTTTTGGGGTGGTGTACATATCCGTTATTTTTGTTATGGCTGATATGGGTTCCGCTCACTTTCGAAAAGCCGGAATGCCGGCCCAGTCAAAAGTAAGCAAAACGCTCTTGCCCCACCACTCGGCTCCTCGCTTAGGCT